>PKZR01000078.1 GCA_003133815.1 Limisphaerales bacterium
TCGCCGCCAACCCGAGCCCCGCCGCCCCCGCACCGACCACCCCGTTTCACCCGCAACGGACGATGCACAGCACGGAACTCATCAAGGGCGCGATGTTGTTGCGGCGGCGGTCACCGCCGGCTGACGTTCCGGCTCCGGTCGTGGTGGTCGCGCCCACCAACGCCCCCGTCGGCATGACGCCCCCCGCCGATGCCGAAGCCCGGTTGCTGGCCACCTATCCGATCACCGACGCCGACTTGGAAACGCTGGCCGCCAGCCGCGCCCAGGCCGTGCAGGCTTACCTGTTGCCAAGCGGCAAAGTGACCGCCGCCCGGTTGTTTCTCAAAGCCGGGTCCGCCGGCAACCTGCGCCGGCAGGGCCGCCGGGTTTACCTGCAATTCCGTTGATCCCGGGTGGTGCCGTGCCACCAGGTCAAGTTCCCGCAAGATAAATGCAAAAATAATTCATGTTTGACCCTGTTCGGAGGCCGCGAACCGCCGATACAGGGATATATGAAAAATAGATTTTCGAAGCACTCGGACCGGTCCAACGCGCTAATGGCCTCGTTGGTGTTGCATCGCGGCGTCATCGGCACGGCCTCGCTTTGGTTGGTGCATGCGATGGCCTATGCCTCCGGCCGACAGTCCGGGCACCGGACCGCCGCCGGCCTCCGTCGTTCCTTCTGGCGGTAAGCAGAATTCTTGGGCCGGAACATACGCCCGGTGCCGGCTTCAACTGACCAGAATCCATGGCTTTTTAAGGCCACGGTGGTACCAGACGGTTTATGGGGGCCACAGACTTTCAAGTCTGCCGGCTCGCGGATTATCCAATATGGGTTAAAAGGTTGGTTGGGAGCAGGAGGGCCTTTGACGAACAAAAGTGACCATCGTGAGTTCGGCATCCTCAAATCGAAACTTTCCCCGCCCAATAAATGATTGACCTCAGGCCCCATCCGGCTAGCATGACCGCGCATGTCAAGCGCGAGGCAACTCTCCCCCCGTGATTTGTACGCTCACGCGCAGTTCAAGAGTGCTGCGGGAAAATTTAATGACCTGTTTTGGCGGGTGCGCGGACGAAAAACAATGAGGATGGCGGGATCGGCTTCCAGGCAATAACCAGAACATCATGAAGACAAAACTTTTTTTCGCGGCTACGGCCATTCTGACCGGGCTGGTCTGGCCGGCAGCGGCGCAAACTTACGATACAAACAACGATTTCGTTGAAACCCTCGCCGGTTTTGGCATCCCCGGCTATGTGGATGGCCAGGGGCAACTCACCGCGTTTTCGAGCCCGTCGCAAATCGTGTCCGATACGTCCGGTAATCTTTATGTCTGGGACAGCGGCAATCTCAAAATCCGCCGGATAGACCAGAATCAAAACGTCACCACCATTGCAGGCAATGGAAGTAGTGCAAATGTTGACGGCGTTGGCTTAAACACATCCTTCAACACTATTTATTCAATGTGCGGGGACAATCAGGGGAATATCATCATGGCTTGCGGTTCAAGCATCCGCAAAATGTCGGCGACGACAAATGTTGTCACAATGGCAGGCAGTTTTTCCCAAAGTTCCTACGCGAATGGCGCAGGCTCGCTCGCGCGTTTCAGTGGAGCATCCGGCGTTTGTCTTTCGCAGGGCATGGTTTTTATTGCCGACTCCGGCAACGAGCGCGTCCGGCAAATTTCATTTAATCCGCAACCGCAATTAGTCACGCCTGCAAATCTTGGCATCGGCACTTACGCGGGCATCACGATTAACGGCTTGGTTGGCCGGACATATCAAATCCAATCGTCACCCGATTTGAACACTTGGACGACGCGGGCAACATTGCTTTTAACATCAAGTCCGTATCTGTGGATTGACCCAAATCACGTTGCCGGAAATAAATTTTATCAGGCGATTTTGATGCCGTGAATCAGCGGCGCGATTTTTCAGCCGTCTTTTCCACTTCGATACCATGCTGCTTTAGATTTGCGATGGCGGCTTTGTCGCCCCTTTTTGCCGCAGCCTTCAAATACTTAATATGGGCATTGTGACGTGGAGAACCTTTTTCGATGATTGAGTTTGTAACGTGGTTCAAGTGTCGCGGCGATTCGGCTGGTTTGGCAGTTGGCTTGCTGGGTGTTGGCTTGCCTTGAATACGTCTGTTGTAAATAGGACTGATTTTTGAATAAAATTCTTTCCAGATTACCGCCCACCTTTTAGACATATTACGCCGTGCGGGTTTTATTGACCCGATTTTCATCTGTGTTGCATAGTCCCAATCTCGCAAAGATTTACGGGCTACAGTCTTGTCTGCGTTCAAATCTATAAAATCGGTTTCAATGCCTTCAATCGCCTGTCTAATTCTGAATGAAGCCAAGTCAGATTGGCCGACCTCATAGGCGGCAATCAGGGCGCACGCGACTTTTAGCGACAGGATTCTTTGATTATTTATTAGCCGCGTTCCTACATATTGCTCGGCGAATTGCTCGCGGAAAACCTCTTGCTGCAATCCCGACGTTTTGAAACTTTCGTAAAATTTTTTATTCCAGCGTTTCCCGTTGACGGCCACTAGCGGCTTATTCGGATTATTCTCCAAAAGGCAAGAAACGGCGACGCCAGTTAGTCGGGAAACAATCTGCGCGGACTTGGGCTTAAATTCTGAACGACTAGACATGATGCCCTTCACAGTGTCAGGCGCGAGTCCCAAGACTTCTTTGCTTTCCTTCAAGCGCGCCCCGGTTTCCGTTCTGACGCGCGCTAAAACATGACTTGACGCATTTTTTGCCGTGTGGCTGGAGTGTATTTGCATTGATTTCATTTTCATCATAATACACCAAGTATCTCACACTAATCAGATTGACGCAAGGTGCAACGTGAGGTTTATTTGAGGCGTTCTTAAACAACTAAAAGATATGAGCGAAAATTCAAATTCAAACGGCGCGGTGACTCCGCTCCTTTACGACATTCACGCAACCGCCCAAAGACTTTGCATGAGTCCGGTAAGCGTAAGGAAATTGATCAGGCAACGCCGTCTTAAAAGACTTGGCGACTTCCGCAAAATCCTAATCAGCGAATCTGAATTGCAACGATTCGCCGCAACCGCCGAATGAAAATTTCNNAGTTTTTCGCTAACCCTCGACCCCAAAAACCACGCGCATCAGAGATTGATGACTGCTATTGAATCGGCTTTGAACGGAAAATCTTTTGAACACGCTGGCAACGACATAAAGAAGTTTGACGCGCTTTCCGAACAGGGTCTCATCGCGAAACACGCGCTGACGAAATCCGGCGTCGTCGTCGGTTTGTAAAATCTCAACCAAAGACGAAACCATGAAATTTTTTACTTTGCCTTCGCTCAAATCTGACGAGGAAAAACTTGCAGAAAAGGAGCGTGCGCTTGCACTGGAGCAGGCTGAATTTCAACGCAGACAACAAATCTTGTCACGGCGTGACGCGATTCTCAACCAGATTGACGAATCAAAAGCTGAATTTTCCCGGCGGTGCGAACTGCTCGACAAAGCCTTTGGTTATTCGGATGAACTGTTTTTGCGGGATTTTCTTAACCACGGCCTCACGGTCGAAATGTCATTAAATTCAAGACTCCCGAAATGTTGGAATCGAGCCTGCCGACGCTAAAAAGCAAATTGGAGGAAATGATTGTCGCACCGAGAAAACAATTACTCGCTGATTTTCAGAAGGAGCATAAGACGATTCTCGCCAAACTGCCGCCGCCGGTGAAACAGCCCGAACCGAAATTTGTCGGACAAAAATTGCCAGAGGATTTCATTACGTCAGGCGCAAGCGCAGCTTTGGTCAAAAAATTCCAATCATAATTTTATGTCCGACCCGCGCCGCCGCCGTTTCAAATTCTACCCGTCGCAAGTTGGAAATATGCCAGCGCGCCCGACCGTGACCCGTCCGACTGTGCCGCTAAAGACGAATGGTGAACGTCGCCATGCTTTCACCGCTCGCCCGGATGATGCTCGTTTTG
>PKZR01000426.1:0-3803 GCA_003133815.1 Limisphaerales bacterium
AAAAGGACGCCAAGGCTTCGGGCGCGTTCGCCAAAAATGGAATCGTCCAGCAAACCGTGCGGCTGTTGAAAAAGGAACTGCCGTCGCTGCTGGTCATCACGGACGTGTGCCTGTGCGAGTATATGGAGCACGGACATTGCGGCATCGTGCATGGCGGAACCGGCAAGGTGCCGGGGCCAGTCAAGATTCTGAATGACCCTACACTCAAGTTGCTCGCAGCCACGGCAACGAGTCATGCCGAGGCTGGCGCGGACATCGTTGCGCCGAGCGACATGATGGACGGGCGCGTGGCCGCCATCCGCGCGGCGCTGGACAAAAACGGTTTTAACGACACGCCCATCATGTCTTACGCGGCCAAATTTGCGTCGGCATTTTACGGGCCGTTCCGCGAGGCCGCCGAAAGCGCGCCGCAGTTCGGCGACCGGCGCAGCTACCAGATGGACGCGGCGAACGCGAACGAGGCGTTGCGCGAGGTGGCGCTGGACATCCAGGAGGGTGCCGACATCGTGATGGTCAAGCCGGCGCTGGCATATCTGGATTTGATTCATCGGGTGAAGACGGAGTTTGGTTATCCCACTGCCGCCTATGCGGTGAGCGGCGAACATGCGATGATCAAGGCGGCGGCGGCGAACGGCTGGATAGACGAGCGCGCGGTGACGATGGAAAGCCTGCTGGCGATGCGCCGCGCGGGTGCGGACATTTTGATCACCTACGCTGCGGCGGATGTGGCGGGATGGCTGAAACAGCCGTAAATTCGTCCTCGTCCTCGATTTGAGACGGATTTCGAGGATGAGGACGATGAGGAGGGTGTGGATGAGAAAGAATGCGCTTTTAGTTTGACCCTGATTGGCTTCGCTGGTTACGCTGACTATTCCTAATCGCCAATATGATCGGAACAATTCGTAAACATTCGTCGTGGCTGTGGATCGTCATCATCGTCGCCACAATCGTTTCATTTGTCTTTTTCTTTTCGCCAAGCCAGCGCATGGGAAACGGCGGGGGCGGCAATGATAATTTCGGCTCCATTTACGGCAAAAAAATCACGCGGGAGGATTATCTCGAATCCAAGCGCGAGTTTTATCTTTTCTATTTTTTCCATTACGGCGAATGGCCTGACAAAAACACCACGCTGACGGCGGCGGATCTGGACCGCGAGATTTATGTGCGGATGATGCTCATCCAAAAGGCCGCGGACCTTGGGATTTACATCGGCGACGAGGCGGCCGCCAGCGAGGCGGCGCAGATGCTCCGTTCGCTCGGGCGCAACGGGCAGTCCCTGCCGGAAGGCGAATTTGTCTCGCAGGTACTGACGCCGGAAGGCATGACCGCCGCAGATTTTGAAAGCTTTGCCCGGCACGACCTCGTCATACAGCAGCTCGTCCAGACATTGGGTTTTGCCGGCGCGCTCGTCACGCCGCAGGAAGCCGCCATCGCCTATGAGCGCGACCGCCGCGAAATTTCCGCTCAAATCGTCTTCTTCTCCGCTTCGAATTACCTGTCGCAGGTGGTGACCACGCCCGACGCCGTCGCGCAATTTTACACGAACTACCTCGCCGCCTACCGCCTGCCCGACCGCGTGCAGGTGAGCTACGTCGCATTTAATGTGACGAATTTTTTCCCGCAGGCGAAGGCTGAGCTGGCCAAGACGAATTTCGACGAAATGGTGGAAATGAATTATCAAAAGCTCGGCCCGGATTATTTTCCCGACGCGAAGACGCCCGAGGCTGAGAAGGCCAAAATCCGCGACATCATCATCCGCCAGCGCGCATTGACGGCCGCGCGCGTGCAGGCGAATGTTTTCGCCACCGCCGCCATTCAGGATCCGCCCCACCCGGAAAATTTTTCCGCCATCGCCAGGCAAAATGGTTTGGTTGTCCAAAACACCGCGCCGTTCGGCAGCCAATACGGACCGGATGAGTTCACCGCGCCCGGGGAATTCACAAAGGCCGCGTTTGCCCTGACGCCTGATTCGCCGTTCGCCGGGCCGATTGCCGGCCCCGACGCCGTCTATGTCATGGCGCTTGTCCGGCAGCTGCCCAGCGAAATTCCGCCGCTGAATGAAATTCTAAACCGCGTCACGCAGGATTATCAAATTCGCGAGGCCACCGCGATTGCGCAGCGCGCCGGAACAAATTTTTCCCTCACGCTTGCGGTTCAGGAAGCGGCCGGAAAGGGTTTTGCCTCCGCCTGCATCGCCGCAGGATTGGAGCCGCAGACGCTGCCGCCATTTTCGCTGGAAACGCAGAAACTGCCCGAACTCGGCAGCCACGCCAACAATCTCACGCAGCTCAAGCAGGCCGCATTTGGCACACCCAACGGACGCTCAGGCCATTTTGAGGAGACGGATGACGGAGGATTCATCGTCCATGTGCAATCGCGTCTGCCGGTTGACGAGGCCGCCATGAAATCCGAACTGCCGCAATTCACCGAAAACCTCCGCCGCGAGAGGCAAAACGAGGCGTTTCAGTCGTGGCTTGGCGCCGAGGCCAACCGCGAGTTGCGCGACACGCCGGTATATGCCCAGCAGGCCGCGGGCGGCGCTGCACCCGCCCAATAGCGTGTGAACGCGGCCATCAAACTCTCCTCGCCCGCCACGCGGGAGTTTTGGGAAATCCCGGTTCTATTTGAAGACGAGCACCTACTTGCGCTGGACAAGCCCGCCGGAATTCTGACTTCTCCCGACCCCCTCAAACCGGACTGCCCGGACTTGATGAAACTGCTCCACGCTGCAATCGCGGACAAAAAACCGTGGTCGCGCGAACGCAATCTGGATTACTTGAACAACGCGCACACTCCAGAAGATGAGACGAGCGGCGTGATTTTGCTCGCCAAAAACAAGCCGGCCTTCATCGCGCTCGCCAACCTGTTCAGTTCTCAAAAGACCACGGAAAAATATGTCGCGCTGGTCCATGGCGAACCGGCGGAAGAAATCTTTGAAGTGGACGCCAAAATCGCTCCGCATCCGGTGAAACTGGATTTGATGCGCGTTGATTCAAGGACCGGCAAGCAGTCGAAAACAAAATTTGAACTGCTGGAAAAGTTCCACCGCTTCGGTTATGCGCTGGTGAAATGCGAGCCGCTCACAAACCGCACGCACCAGACCCGCGTCCATGCCAGCTATGCCGGCATGACAATTGTGGGCGACGAGCTTTACGGTGGAAAGTTTCTGTGGCTTTCGCGGCTCAAGAAAAATTATCATCTCAAGCCGGGACGCGAGGAACGCCCTCTCATTTCGCGCGTGGCACTGCACTTGGAAGAGCTGATTTTGCCGCATCCCGTCACAAACGAACCCGTGACCATCAAAAGCGAATGGCCGAAGGATTTGAAAGTGGCCCTGAAATATCTCCGGCAATATTCGGTTTCGGGCTGAAAATCGCGGGCGTTCCCGACCTGCCGTTTTTAACTGGTAACAGCCCAGTTGAGAATCGCCTTTTGCACGTGCAGCCGGTTTTCGGCCTGCGTGAAAATCGTGTCGGCGTTCGCCTCAAACGTTTCCTCGTCAATTTCCTTGCCGCGATACGCGGGCAGGCAGTGCATCACCAGGGCGTCCGGCCTGGCCAGCTTCACCAGCTTTTGATTGATTTGGTAGCCGCCCAGAATTTTCAGCCGGTCGGCGGACTCGGCCTCCTTGCCCATCGAAATCCAGACGTCCGTGTAAAGCAGGTCCGCGCCTTTTGCGGCGGCCTTCAAGTCGTCGGTCACGACAATTTTTCCGCCCGCGCGCTTCAAAATTTCAGCGGACGGCTGGAATTGTTGCGGCGCGGCGATCCGCAGTTCAAAATTTAATTTGGCCGCCGCAAAAA
>PKZR01000426.1:3864-8557 GCA_003133815.1 Limisphaerales bacterium
CCCGAGTTCAAAAACATCACCTGCGCGCCAAGTTCGCGGATGCCGACCTCAAACGACACCCGGGTTCGTGTGGACGACTTGGAAAACATCAACGCCCAGATCTGGCCGGACAATGGAATCCGGTCGCGCCGCGCCCGCTCGCGCTTGAACACGGCGGCGTCGCGCAGGATTTTCTCGATGTCCGCGCCGGGCAGTTTTTCCAATGACAACAGGTTTTTCATTGTTCAGATCTCAGGAATTTTCCGTCCAAAGGAAAGTTTGTAACCAAAACCGGACGCGCCGTCACTTCTTTTTCTTGGCCCCGTCCGCCGCGCGCCAGAGAAACCACGCCGCCGTCGTGCGGTGCGGCCTCCATTTTTCGCCGAACGCGAGGAGTTCCTTCGTCGTCGGCATTCCACCTTTTTTGTAGGCGACGCGAAAGCCGGTGCGAACGCCAAAATCGTCGGCGGGCAAAACATCGTGGCGTCCAAGCTGGAAAATCAAAAGCATCTCGACCGTCCAGCGCCCGACGCCGCGGACTTCGGTGAGCCTCGCGACAATTTCGTCGTCGGACAATTTTACAATCTGCCGCGAACCGGGGATCACGCCGGACAGGGTTTTTTCCGCGATGTCGCGGATGGATTTTGTTTTGGCGAATGAAAACCCGCAGGCGCGGATTTGTGCGTCCGTCACCTTCGCCATATCTTCGGCGCGCGGAAACCTCCTGCCGGGAAAAAGCTTTTTGAACCGCGTGAGAATCGTGTTCGCCGCCGTGCCGTTGAGCTGCTGGTGAGCGACGGCCTGCACAAGCGATTGAAACGGCGAACGCCGTTTCTCCGGCACGAGATCGCATCTGCCGTGTTCGCGGATCAGCCTCCGCAAAACAGGATCGTGCTTGGCCAGATGTTTGTGCGCAGCGGGATTCATAAATCAAACCAGCGATTTGATGATTTCCTCGATTTTAGAAATGCCTTCGGCCGCTTCCTGCGGCTTCAAATTCAGCGGCGGCAGAAGACGGATGACCTGCGTTCCTGCCGGAATGGTCATCACACCAGCCGCATGCAGCCGATTGACAAATTGGATCGCCACCGATTTGTCGCTCGATGCAAACGCCGGAATTTTTTCCACCAGCTCCAGGCCGATCATGAATCCAAGGCCGCGCGCGCTTTTGACAACGGTCGGATAATTATTTGCGAGCCGCTCCAGCTCGCTTTGAATCCGCCCGCCAAGTTTGCGGGCATTTTCGTCGAGCTTTTCGTTTTCGATGACCTCAAAAATTTTCAGTGCGACCGCGCAGGCGAGCGGCGTGCCGCCAAAAGTCGAGGCGTGCGTGCCCGGCCCGAGCAAATCGGCGAACGGCGCGCGCACCCAGAACGCGCCGATTGGAAATCCGCCGCCAAGCGACTTGGCCATCGAAAGGCCATCGGGCAGAAAATCCGATTGCGGATTGCGGATTGCGGATTGCGGATTTTCGCCTTCGAGAATCCGTTGAAAACTTTGAAAGCGTCCGGTGCGATAATGTCCGCATTGAACGCCGTCCATGAGCAGCAGCAATTTTTTCTCGTCGCACAAAGCCCGCAGGCCGAGCAGATATTCCGGCGTGGCGGGCGTGACGCCGCCTTCGCCCTGCACGCCTTCAATCATGATGGCGACCGTCGCCGGCGATATTGCATTGCGCGCCGCTTCCAAATCGTTGAACGGAATGTGCCGGAAGCCCGGCATGATCGGCTCAAAACCTTTTTTAACCTTGTCCTGGCCGGTTGCGGCGATGCCCGCCATCGTGCGCCCGTGAAAAGAATTTGTCGCAGTGAGAATCTCAAACCGTCCTTCGTCGTGGCCGAATTTGCGCGCGAGCTTGAACAATCCTTCGTTCGCCTCCGCGCCGCTGTTGCTGAAAAAAACTTTTCCCGCGCCGATGCGTTTCACGATTTCCGCCGCGAGACGCCCCTGCGGCTCGGTGAAATACAAATTGGATACGTGGATGAGTTTTTTGGACTGCTCGACAAGCGCCCCGGTGATGGCCGGGTGCGCGTGACCGAGGCAGTTCACGGCGATGCCGCCGCCGAGGTCGAGATAGCGTTTGCCAGCGACATCAAAAACATAGCTGCCGTCCCCGTGACTCAAAACGATTTCAAACCGACCATAGCTGGGCACGACATTTTTCGTGAAAAGTTCGCGCACGGACTCATGGTCGTTGCGGACAATGGCTGACGGTGATGGAACAATATCTTTCATTTGCGATTCGGACAAATCGTAAATCGTAAATCGTAAATTACAAAACGATTTCCGTCCCGTTTCCCTTGTCCGTGAAGATTTCCAGCAAGACGGCATGAGGCACGCGGCCGTCAACGAATGAAACTTTTTCAACGCCGGATTTGATGGCGGCAACGGCGCTGTCCACTTTCGGGATCATGCCTTTGTCCACAATGCCGGCGGCTTTGAGGCCGGAAACCTCGCCGGTGTGCAGATGCGCGATGAGCGTGCCCGGGTCTTTCGGGTCGCGCATCAAGCCGGGCACGTCGGACATGAAGACGAGCCGCTTGGCGTTGAGCGCGATGGCGCACATGGCGGCGGCGATGTCAGCGTTGCAGTTGTATATTTTGTCGTCTTCGCCGCGTGCGGTCGGGCTGATGACGGGCGTGAAGCCACACCACATGCTTTCCTTCAACGGTAGGACGTTGACCTCGATGACTTCGCCGACGTAGCCAATGTCAATTTTCTGTCCCGGATTATCCTTGTCGTCGAGAAACAGTTTTTTGCATTTGAAAATGTCCGGGCCGGCAAAACCCACAGCCTGGCCACCAAGCGCGTTGATCGCTTTGACGACTTCGGGATTGATTTCGCGGGACAAAACGTCGTCCACAATTTTCGCCGTGGCCGCGTCGGTGACGCGCTGGCCCTGGATGAAATTCGCCTTAAGCCCGCCCTTTTCCATGGCCCGGGTGATGGCCTTGCCGCCGCCGTGGACGACAACGGGATTGATCTCGACGGCTTCGAGAAAAACAATGTCGCGCGCGACGCCGTCGCGGATTTCGGCGTCCGGCGAGTCCATGAAGCTGCCTCCGTATTTGACGACGAACGTCGCGCCGCTGAATTTTTGGATATAAGGCAGCGCTTCAAGCAGCGTTCCGGCTTTGGCGATCAGATCTTGCACGCCGTATTTCTAGCAAGAAGTCCGGCGAAAGAAAGCGCGATTCGTGACGGCGATTTCACTTTGACGCGCGCCGCAGTTTCTCTAAATTGCCGACATGTCTGAAATCGTCAAATTTGTAAACAACGGCTCCGCCGGCATCACACCGTCCGTCGCGGAAAAAGTCCTGCGCCAACTGCCGCAATGGAAACTGGAATTTACGCAGATCAACGCGCCGAAATTTCCGCATCTGGTCAACCAGCTTGAATTTCTCGCCGACGCGGTCGAAGACGCGGTTGAAGGCGCCTACAAGGAACTGCCCTATACGGCGGTCGCACAGGCGGTTTTTGCGCTTCTATATGCGCATAAAAAAATGAGCATCCTGCCGGAAAGCCTGCTTGAATTTGGCCGCGCGGACGATTCCAGCGTCGTCCGCGCCGTGCTGATCCAGAACGAAAAGGCATTTGCGATTTACGCCGGAACGCAGGGAATCAACTGGCTGAAAATCACCAGCCAGCCATAAAATTTCCATAATGCAAATTCCCTTGGTGATGACCATCATCAGCCCGGATCGCACCGGGCTGGTGGAATCCGTTGCGCGGGCCGTGGCCGATCATGGCGGCAACTGGCTGGAGAGCCGCATGTGCCGGCTCGGTGGCGAATTCGCGGGCATTTTGCGCGTGGAAATTGCGGCGGAGAAAAAATCCGCTTTGCTCGCCGCGCTGGAAAAACTTCAGGCGAACGGACTGCAAATTGTCGTCCGCGCGGATGAGCCGGTTTCAAAAGCCGGCGCCGGCAAACAGACAAAATTGGAAATCGTCGGCAGCGACCGGCCCGGCATCGTCCGCGAAATCACCGCCGCGCTCGCGCGGGCGAACGTCAACGTCGAGGAATTTTTCAGCGAAGTCGTCAGCGCGCCGATGTCCGGCGAAACGTTGTTTAAAGCGGCCGCGCGATTGCAGTTGCCCGAGCGCTGCGACCTCGCCGCGTTGAAAAAAAATCTGGAAAAAATCGCCGCCGATCTGCTGGTGGACGTTTCGTTCGCGGAATTATCCTAAAATTTTTTGCCGCAGCGGCACCGAGACACGGAGTTTTTCATTTCAATTCTTTTCTCAGTGCCTCTGTGTCTCTGTGGCAATTTCCCCGGCTTTGATTTATCCTGCGCGCGATGTTTCAACTGCTTAAAACTGACGCCCACACCAAAGCGCGGCTTGGCCGGCTGACCACGACGCGCGGCGTCATCGAGACGCCGGTGTTCATGCCTGTCGGCACGCAGGCCAGCGTCAAGGCGCTCGACCCGCGCGAACTGCATGAGATGGGCACGCAGATCATTCTCGGCAACACCTACCATCTCAACATCCGCCCCGGACTCGAAATTATTTCTGCGGCGGGCGGGCTGCACAAATTCATGAATTGGGAAAAACCAATTCTCACCGACAGCGGCGGCTTCCAAGTTTTTAGTCTGGCTAAAATTCGCAAAGTAAAAGAACACGGCGTGGAATTTCGCTCGCACCTCGACGGTTCGCTTTTGTTTATTGGCCCGAAGGAATCCATGGAAATCCAGCGCGTGCTCGGCTCGGACAT
>PKZR01000090.1 GCA_003133815.1 Limisphaerales bacterium
TAATCCGCTAAATCACCGTTCCGTGGGGGATGATCGCGTTTTTCGGGATGACGACGATGCCGTCACGGACGAAATAAAGTTCGTGGTCAACACTGTCGGGTTTTCCGGCGGGCGAAATCGTCACGTTGTTCCCGATGCGCGCGTTCTTGTCGATGATGGCGTTCTCGATCTTGCAGTTAGCGCCGATGCCGATGCGCGGCAAGCCCTGGCTCTCGTGCTTCCTCACGGATTCATCCGATTCGTAGAAGTCGCTGCCCAGGATGATGACGCGGTTCAGCTCCGTGCCCGCGCCCACAAAGGTCCGCAGGCCGACGATGGTGTTCTTGATGCGCGCGTGGTTGATGATGCAGCCGTCGGTGACGAGCGCGTGGTCAATCTGCGCGCCGTTGATCTTCGAGCCGGGCAGAAAGCGCGGGCGCGAAAAAACGGGCGCGCTCATGTCAAAAAAATTGAAGCGCGGCAGTTCGGACACCAAATCAAGGTTCGCCTCAAAGAACGAGCCGATCGTGCCGATGTCCTCCCAGTAGCCTTTGAAAACGTAGGAGTAAACGGCGTGGTTGTTGATGGCGTTCGGGATGATGTGCTTGCCGAAATCGGACAGCGGATTGTCAAGCAGACGGCAGATGAGGTCGCGGTTGAAAACGTAGATGCCCATCGAGGCCAGAAATGTGTCGCCCTCGCCTTCGATTTCGAGCTTCGACTTCAACTCCGTCGTCAGCTTCAGCGAATCGAGAACGGCGGCCTCCTTGGGCTTTTCCACGAAGCGCGTGATGCGGTAGTCGTCCGCGATCTGCATGATGCCGAGCGCCTGCGCCACCGGGCGCGCGACGGGCATCGTGGCGATGGTGATGTCCGCGCCGGTCTCGGCGTGCTGCTCGATGATCTTGCGGAAATCCATCCGGTACAGCTGGTCGCCGCTCAGGATGAGCAGGTAGTCGAAATCATGGTTGAGGAAGTGCGTGAGATTTTTCCGCACCGCGTCCGCCGTGCCTTCATACCAGGAGGTGTTCGTGAACGTCTGCTGCGCCGCGAGCATCTCCACGAAACCGCTGGAGAACTGGTCGAACTTGTATGTCCGCGAAATATGCCCGTGCAGCGACGTGGAATTGAACTGCGTCANNGGCTTGGCGCGGTCCTTCGTCAATGGAAACAGCCGCGATCCCTGTCCTCCGCCCATGATGACGCAGAGGACCTTGCTGGTGTTGAGCGTTTGGCGTCCTGTTTGTGGCATAAGATTTGGTAGAGACGTGTAAAGTTTAGCAGCGACTTCGCGGCGGGGCAAGAGGCGGATTTGAGAACTTGTAAAAAAAATTGGCGGGGGAGTTTTGCGGAGGTGCTGGCGGCAATAAACCCATGTTCACGGTGGGCACGCGACAGCGGCGGTGAACCGCACGCAGTCCAGACGCTGCGCGTGATATGGAAGCGCTGGTTCATCGCGGAGCGTTTGGACTGCGGTTGCTTTAGCACCGCTTATTTACCGACCCAGACCACCACTCTAGTCAACCCCCCACTACCAACACCAGAGAGACGTTGCAATCGGACGGCAATCTTCGATAATGCCTTCAACCTTGAACAACAAATCCTGCGGGATGATTTTGAAAAACTTTTTCACCGTGATCTTGCCCGGCTTGATGGCGCTCAATTCACCGGCCAACGCGCAATCGTCCGTTGCCCCTGAGTTGCCGGCCATACCGGCTGGCATTTGCAACGTCACGAATTATGGCGCCATCGGCGATGGCGTGACGACGAACACCGCCGCAATACAAGCAGCCATTGACGCGGCGGATGCCAAAGGCGGTGGAACGGTCGAGGTGCCGGAGGGAATCTTTTTGAGCGGCCCAATCCATCTGGCGAACCAGATCAATCTGCGCGTGGATGGCGGGGCGATATTGCGGATGCTGCCGCTGGGCCAATATCCCGGCGGCACCGACGTTGGGGCGAACTTCATCAGCGGTTCGGGACTTCATGACGTGGTCATCAGCGGTTCGGGGATGATTGACGGGCAAGGCACGCCGTGGTGGCCTTTTGCGGATGTGAAGGGCGCGCGGCGGCCGCGGATGATTGCGCTGGCGACGTGCGACCGCGTGTTGATCGAGAATGTCACCCTTTCCAACTCGCCGATGTTTCACATTGCCATTCAGAGCCATTCGGAGAATGTCACCGTCCGCGGCGTGACGATTCGCGCCAATCCCTCGACCGACCCGGTCCATCCCGGCCACAACACGGACGCCTGCGATGTGAGCGGGCGGAATGTTCTGGTCGAGAACTGCGACGTGAGCGTGGGCGATGATAATTTCACGTGCGGCGGCGGCACGTCGGATGTCCTCATCACGAATTGCACCTACGGTTATGGTCACGGCGTTTCCATCGGCAGCCCGACCTCCGGCGGCGTGTCGAACATCACGGTCATCAATTGTACGTTCAACAACACGGAAAGCGGCATCCGCATCAAGTCCGACCGCGACCGTGGCGGCTATCTGCATAATCTTTCCTACCTGAACCTGCGCATGACCAACGTCGGTTGTCCGATTTTGATCTATGCTTCCTACATGGCCACGAACAAGGAATATCGCAACCTGAACAATGTCACCGCCGCCATCGCCGCCGGCTATCCCAGCAGCGCGGTTGGAAACAGGACCCCGATTTATCGCGACATCGTGTTCAGCAACATCACCGCCACGGTGCAGTCCGGGCGCAGGGCGGGCTTGATCTGGGGCTTGCCTGAAATGGCCGTGACGAACGTGTTGATGCAGCAGGTCAACATCACCGCCGACAAACCTTTCGGCATCTACGATGCGCAAAACGTCAGGCTGGTGGATTCCAAGATCATCACGCCGGGCGGAGTGAACCAACTGTCCTGCACCAACGCAGACGTAACGATTACTGAAACAGGCAAGTAAACTTTGCAAGTTGCTCAAACAGTTGAACCAGCTCGAAGCATTTTGCCGGAGACTAGATGAACTTGGATACAATGCGCATCTGCGCGTTACTTTTATCCTCCATAAAACGTCTGTTTTGTTTCATTCCATGAAATTAATTCTCATCGCGGTTATAACGGTCGCAATTGTCTGGCAAAGCAGTTCTGTTGTTCGCGCGCAGGACAAGACCAATTCACCTCCCCTGCCCGTTGTCGCTCCGGCGGATTCGGGCGGCATTTCCGACGCGGAAATCCGCGACGTGGTTTCGCGCGTGGCAAAGCATCAGATTCATCTGATCGCGGACGGGGATTATCCGGCGGTCACGAATCTTGACGGCGCGAAGTCGGCCAAGGCACCGTCAGGCATTGAGTGGGATTATCCGTGGGGCGTGGAT
>PKZR01000077.1 GCA_003133815.1 Limisphaerales bacterium
TGTGTTCAACAGAAACACATTCATCGGAGGTGGCCTTACAAAAGATACAACGCATATCGTATTGTGTGGTTAGTCAGAGCCAATTTCATCAGCTGCGAACGGCGGTGGTTTAGAATCAATCTCCTTCAAAAACGCTTTTACGAAATCAAAATCGTTGGTAGAGGAAAATACAAACCGTGCCGACATACCGGCATGATCGTTTCATTGTTGATAGACCCACTGCCAAACAGATCAATCGAAAATTCATGGTCCCGGTATAGGGAAAAATCCGAGGTTGTATTTTGTTGGGTAGTGGTGGTTGTCGTCGTGCTTGCGGAATCTTGGGCGTTGGCGCAATAAACCGCGCCCAAGGTTCCAACCACCATCGCCGTCATGTATTGTTGCCATTTTTTCATAAGATTTCTTTTTTTAATTTTTGTTTTGCATGGCAATTTTCAACATTGAAAAACGCCGTTGAAAATTTTTTAGCTAGGTGTGTGCCACTGTGATTGGTCAGTATTTGAAGCGTTTCTTCAAGTCGTTGGGAGCAAGTCGAATTATCTCATTGCAGCGTGCATACTTTATTTTGCAGTTTGCACGGAAAGTCCTTGAGATCTTTCAAACCTTGCCCGAAGGACGAAACGTCATCACTGCGCCCACGATGGCGCTCCCGGCACCGCCTAGCAGCAGCCACAATGTTTTATTTGTGGGCGCACCGGTGAAGATGCGTGAGACTCCTGAACTCGCCGAGTCAGACGCGTTTATTCCATAAACGACCAAGACGATGCCGATGACTATCAAGGCTATTCCAATTCCTTTGTTCATAATTTTTACCTTTTTTAATTGTTTATCGTTTTTTTTCGGTTGTTCACCAACTCATCAATCAACCAAATCATTGGGCTTGTTACCAACCAGGCCAGAATCAAAAAACCAATCACCGCAGTTGCAACAATGCTTCCCGTAGCCTGAACACCAAATTGAGAAAATTTCTGGAACATATCAGGATTCTGGAAGGCTTTCTTGCTGCGTTCATGTCACTATCAAAACGGCGTTCGTCGTGCCGCGCAAATTGGGCAAACACAGCCGGCGCGGATCGTCATACCATCGGCCATCAACAATGAAACGATACGAACAAGGACCCGGCGGCAATGGAACCGTGATGAACCAAAGCCCGTCCTCGGATTTCATCATGTCCAGTGGAAATTTTTCCCACTCCGTAAAATCCGCAGCGAGTTTGACCGATTCGGCAAACGGCGCTTCCAAATGAAATTCCGCTATTTTTAGTTCAGACCGTGAATGGGTGCTTCGGCTAAATTTGCGCGACGCGTCAAAAGCATCGTTCTCCTTCTTGGCGTTTTTGAATGCCGCCTCCAATTTGTCCGGGTGCAGCATCAATTCGGCAAACGGCGTCTTGTTCACCGGCGGCGCGGATTTTGAACGGGTGGCGCGCGTAAAATCCTCATCGGAATCCTCATCGCGCGGAACGATGTGAAACAATGGAGTGATTGGTTCGTCTTGGATTGAAGCTGAAGTTTTCATAAGCGTTTTGATTTGAAGGTTAAATGATTCAGCCGGGGCGAACCGGACGCCTATGTTGGTTGTCGGGAAGGAAGCGCCCGGTTTGCCCCTTGAATGCGCGAGTTTCATGGTTTGTCGGCCCGCCGCATCCATTTAGCGTTTACAAGCGCAGCATTCGTCCACGGCGCGTTCGATTTCTTCCTTGGTCTGGCCGGTGCGTTTCTGGATGCGCCCGATCAATTCGTCTTCCTTGCCCTCGACGAATTGGAGGTCGTCATCCGTAAGCTGCGCGAATTTTTGTTTCAACTTGCCCTTGGCAATGTTCCAGTTTCCTTTGACAGTGAGAGTGCTCATATAATTTTTATGTTTTTTTCCGCGCCATTAGGCGCGACATAAATTTCCTTTTGCAAGAGGCGTGCCGACTGATTGGAAAAATGTTCTCTCTGCAAAACCAAGCGTTTGATGTCCGTCAAAAATTCTATCGAAAAAATGAAGCTTCAAAATATTGCAAATTGCAAACCAACCGCATTCGCTAGTTTGCAAGTTGCATTATTTAATGATGCGCCGGTCTCGTTTCAAGTGCGGCAAATGCAGGATTTACAGTGAAACTCACAAATAAATCGCTTCGGCACGATGCCAGCTAAAAGAAAGGCGTCGGGTGAGAGGTTATTTAAGTAAAACAGTTCGTCGCTGATACTGAACCTCTCATTCCGGCATTTTGGAAATACAAATCGCGCCCTGAATTTTTATGCTCTACACACTCGCCCTCATTTTAATCATCTTGTGGCTGCTCGGATTGGTTTCTGGCTACACGATGGGCAACTTCATATACATCCTTTTGGTCGTCGCCATCATCATGATTCTGGTGCGGCTGATTCAAGGAAACAAAGTTTGATCCATTCACAAAATCTCAAAACCCAAATATGAAAACGCATACCACTCACAAAACCCATCAAACCGAAGACGTTGGCGAACACCTTTTGGAAGATGCACAGGCGCTCCTTTCCGCTACCGCCCATGTGGCGGAAGAAAAAGTTGTGGAAGCCCGCAAACGTCTTACAGCCGCGATTGAAAAAGGCAAAGAGACATGGAATTCCGTCCAGGAAAAGGCGATTGCCGGAGCGAAAGCCACGGATCAAGTCATCCGCGACAATCCGTATAAAGCCCTCGCCGTTGCATTGGGCGTCGGCGCTATCATTGGTTATCTGCTCCGTCGTCGTGATTGATCAATCGCCATGGAAACGCCATCGGACACCATGCCACAGTTGGCGGATGCGTCGAAACGGCTGGCGCAGCGCGCGCTCGTCATTTGCGAAAACAGGATTGAATTACTGATGGTGGAAGTTGAGCAGGAACGCGAGCGGATTTTGCACGCGATTTGGCTGGCGTTGGGGGCGATGGTCTTTGGCTTGCTGGCGGGCGTGGCATTGACCGCCGTGATCGCAGTTGCGTTTTGGCGACAATCACCGATGGCTGCGCTGGTGATTCTGACCGTGCTTTACGCCGCCATCGCCGCCGTTCTTTATGCGCGGCTGCTCAGATTGCAGCGCGACTGGCAAACGCTTCCAACGACGCTGGATCAATTGCGAAAGGACCGCGAATGGCTGGAAAAAAACCTCAATTGACATCGCTCGAAACCAGAAAGCAACTGCTGCTGGTGGAAAGCGAATTGAACCGCGCGCAGTTGCTCAACGAATTGCGCGATTTCAAAAACGAAGTCCGTGCTTTGAAAAATCAAATGCAAGCCATTGGTTCTTTCGCCGCATCGGCGGCAAAGTTGGCGACGACTTTTTCCGCCATCGGCACGGCGTTCACTCATCGCGACGGCGGTGACAATGGGAAATCGTCGTGGATTTCCAAGCTGTTAAACGGCGCGCGGACGGGTGCGGAATTATGGACAACGCTGCGATCACATTTGAAATGAATTTTTTACAATTATGCGTCAATCGGCAGCCTATGAAATGTTTCCATTGTGACAATTGCGGCATGATGGTTTTTTTTAAGAATGACCTCTGCATAAAATGCGGTCATCCGCTCGGCTTTTTGCCGGATGTTCTGGATTTAAGCGAGCTGGAAACTGCGTCGGAGAACCAATGGCGCGCGTCATCGTCGCTGGCTCAAAAGCGGGTTTATCGGAACTGCGCCAATGGACAGCAATATAAAATTTGCAACTGGATGATCCCGGAAAATGATTCCAATCCATTGTGCGCCGCCTGCCGCCTGAATGAAGTCATCCCCAATTTGGCGGAAAATAAAAATCTGGAGCGCTGGGAAAAACTGGAACTCGCCAAGCGTCGTTGTCTTTACACTTTTTTGAAATTGGGTTTGCCGGTGGAAAATGCGCGCGGCGGCAAGCAGCCGTCATTGCGTTTTCGTTTTCTTGAGGACGAAGAAAATTCGCCCGTCAAAACCGGCCATCAAGACGGAGTCATCACTGTCAACATTGCCGAGGCCGATGATGATGAACGCGAACACCGCCGCCTGACTTTGCATGAGCCTTACCGCACGGTAGTCGGGCATTTGCGGCATGAGTCGGGTCATTTTTATTGGGACCGGCTCATCGCAAATTCGCCAAACCAAAAACGCTTCCGGGAACTTTTTGGCGATGAGACCGCAGACTACGATGCTGCGTTGCAAAATTATTACAAACAAGGGCCGTCCGCCGACTGGCAAGGTCGCACCGTGACTGCTTATGCCAGTTCACACCCTTGGGAAGATTGGGCGGAAACCTGGGCGCATTACCTGCACATCATGGACACCTTGGAGACCGCCGCGAGTTTTGGTGTGAGTGTCAATCCCGACAATGCCGCGAACGACGCTTCGCAAAAAATTTCTCCAATCATGTTCAATGAGCAGATGGATTTCGACAAAATGCTGGAGGGCTGGATTCCGCTGACGTGCGCTTTGAATTCCATCAATCACGGCATGGGATTGTCCGATCTTTATCCATTTGTGATTCCGCCGGCGGTCGTCGAAAAATTGCGGTTCATTCATCAGGTGATTAAATCCGTCCGGTCGAATTAAATGCCCGGCCAATTCCATCTGACTAGACAAGACTTGGGCGGAGACATTATTTTTTGAATGTTTTTGAAACGGGCAGGCGGATTTCAGGCTGGAAAATCGTAGAAGCATATGAGTTTACAGACAGGAAAACAGTTTTACAAACTGGTTGTGGTTGCATGGCTGACGTTTTCTCTCGGGAGCGTTGTGCTTGCGCTTGTCTCGTGGCATCAACTTTCCGCGCAAAGGGTGGTCGGCACACGGATCGTGGCAAGCCGCGACGATTTGAACGGCATCTTAAAATCGTTGCTCGACATGGAAACGGGTGAACGGGGCTACGTCATCACCGGCAACAAAAATTTCCTTGAGCCGTTCATCCAAGGCGAAACCAATTTGCCCGCGCAGTTCGACGATCTCGTGAATCTGGTTCACGATGATCCGGCCATGCTGGAATCCGTCACAAAATTGCGGGCTGCCGCGCAAGCCAGCTTGAGCTGGCAGCTTTCCGTCATCAATGCCCGCACCCGAAGTTTCGATCAGGCGGCGGGAATGGTCGCGACCGGCAATCTCAAACGAATGATGGACGAGATGCGCGCACAGATTGACCTGTTGGACCGGACTTATTCCGACCGGATGACATTCATCCGTCAGGATATTGGAAAACGCCTGACGCGCGCGAATCTCACCAGCCTCGTCGCCGGAATTTTTGGGATTGGCGCGGGGCTGCTCGCGTTATAGTTGTCCTACGTTGCGGTTCGGCAGCGCGAACGCGAACGCGAATTGACGCAAGCCAAACTTCAGGCCGAGCACAGCAACCAGGAAAAAACCGTTTTCCTCGCGAACATGAGCCACGAAATCC
>PKZR01000013.1 GCA_003133815.1 Limisphaerales bacterium
GCGCGTGGAGGCGACGAGATCTCCCGTGCCATCACCCGCCGCAGCCACCGCCAGCGGCGCAGCCTTGAGATTTTGCCAGCCTGCCAGAACCACAGAAAGCCGCGCGTTGTCGCGTTTCCGCGCAGCCAGTTCCGCATCGGTGAACTTCAACGCCCTGCCCATCTCGCCGTTGTAGTTGGCGGACAATGTCTGAAGCTGCTCATCAATCTGCTGCTGGAGACCGGTCAGGCTGGTATTCGCCGAATCATCCCCAGCCAGCACCTGACGCGCCGCCGCCTGGTATCGCGGAAACAGGTCCAGCAGTTGCTCCAGCGGACGTTGAAATGTGTCGCCGCGCATTTCTTGCGTGCCAAAGTTGATGTCCTTGTTGACCGAGGTGCTGATGACATACAATAGCAGGACGGTCATCGGAACAACGCCGGTTGCTGCTGCGAGCAGAATGTAATGCCACAACTTTAATTTTCTCATTTTTTAAAAACCTATGCGTTAAAAACGCTTCCGCCTGCGAAACGAACAAAAGTCTTGAGCCATCTCAACTGTTACATCGGCGAATGCGCAAAAAACTGTAGACGATAAGTAACTAACCTTGCCTGCTTCATATTTTATGTATAAATCCTATTCTGGCAGCCATTTAAAGGCCGCCAAACTTGCCTGAATTCGTGTTTTGTTTGCGCATTATTGAATTCTCAAAGCATTTTATGGTGTGAGATTGAACCGTTTGTGGACAACACGTCACCGGTAATTCGCAGATAATAAAACAGGGCCGGATTTGAGTCCGGCCCTGGTGGTGATGAGGTTTATACGCCTTCACCAAGGCGTTCAGGATGCGACGCGACCAACATCAATCGCTGCCCGAGCCGCGCCGCGAGCAAAACCTCTCTGCCAACCCTAAAACGGGCAGCGAAATCTCATCTGTCAATTACCATGCCCAAACGATTGGATTTGCGAAACACGTATCTTGGCAAATCCCAGCGCTATTTTGTCACTGATCATGTACACACGCTTTGCAATCTTGGCCGCCAAAAATCCTTCAAGCCGTCTTCCGGGAGGATTTCTTTCCGGACCTGGATCGCGGTTGCCGGCGTTGGCAACGTGCGACTGATTGCAGGATTATAATTGGCAGGGAAGATGCGGCTCCCCATATATTGCCATTCTTCTAGTGATTATTGCTGAACAAAGGCACCCCGGTTGGAAATTGGAAACTTTGCCTGCCGATTCCTTGGCCTTACAGCGCAAAATCCAGCTTGAAAGGCGATGCTTTGAAGTTTCAGTCATTGTTTCAAAAATCAATGATGAGGCGCAAGGTCGCGACCCAGGCCGCTTCTGGGGAAGATTGGCCGCCGGGATGTCGGATCCATTGCAGATCGGGTTTGAGGGCGAAGAACTGGGTGACCTGGCATTGGTAATACCCTTCCAGTGAACTCTCATTGTGGGTATAGCCTGCACCGTCCGCGTGGCTGAGTGCTGCCCAGCTGCAATATATTCCTGTTCCATCGTTGTCCCGCCCCGGCAACAGACCGGTTGCGCTGGTGCCCACGCCAATGTGATGCACAACCGGGCTGACCTGAGGATTTGCGGAACCATACTGGGCAAATATGTTGATGCCCCTTTTGTCATCGGTGGCACCCGGTTGGCGCTTCCAGACCTGCTGTTCAGCCACCGCATAGTAGCCGGAAGTTCCGTCCTGCGACCCGCCATCAAACCGGCTCACCTCTCCCGTATTGTGCCAGAAACCCGCCGCCACCCGGCCCGGTCCGAATCGTCCGGTTCCTGAATACTTGAGGCCGGCTTCCCCAATCTGGTAGGGATTATGAAAATCGTACGAGGAAAGGTCGCGCAGGTTGTCCGTATAAATGCCAACACCGCAATAAAACCACTCCGTGAGATAGACAAACAAGTTTGCGCTCAAAGCGGGATGGGGATACGTCGGGAAATTCAAAAGTGTCGGGCTGTAACCGGCGCTGGAATTGATAAAACCGGAAGCGCTTGGCAAATTGTCAAATTCGGCATTTGCATCCACCTGTCCGGCCTTCAGCCGGAGATGGTCATTTGCAAATTTTTGTTCATACCAAATTTCCTCAACCTGGCTTAGGTGATACCCGTCTATATTGTCGAAGCCTTGGACATCACCAATTTCGTCCGAGCCGTGAGGTCCATACCGGGAGTAATATTGCGCAAAAAATGTGCCGCCGTGAATGCCCAGCAAGGGTTCGGGGTCAAAAGTCAAATTCAGGTCGAGCAGACCGCGCTGGATGCCGCGCTGGGGAATGCCGTTACCCAATCCAACCGAGGTGTCTGTTGTGAAATGCCCGGCAAAAGTCAGCCCGTTCGTTTCTAGCGATGATCGCGACCCTCCCCAGTCGCTGGTAAATCGCGACCACTTCCACCAAGGCAACCCTACACCAAACCATTCGGCATTGGTGATTCCGGAAACGGATGTGGAAACCGACGGCGGCGGCAAGGTTCGTTCACCAGGTTGGGAACCCAGATAAGCCAGTTCATTGGTTGCAGAATTCTCCCCTGCCCAAGCAGATGAAGCGTTAGCTTGGAACAACGAAATTATCAACCCCCACCAGACAGTGTGAAGAACGGGGACTATGAACCGGCCATTCCCCCTGACAATCAATGATGCCACATCTTCAACCCAAACCCGTTTTGGGCTGGGCCCTGATGACGAGCCCCGTTTCATAATTCAGTTCCTTGCGGATTTAAAAATCCTTGAAGTCGCCTTCCATGGGGATTTCTTTACGGCCATTGGTCACACTAGCTGTCATGGCTTGGGCGTGGCCGTTTCCGTGAATCGCGGTTAACCGTTTGGCCGAAGGCGCGATATAATGGGCTTCCTTGGCGCGCGAATGTGCCGCAGGTTTGCTGGTCTGGGTGGTCTGGCCATTGCCGCCAACAAGTCGTAGCAACTGCGCAACGGACTCCTTCATCGTCAAGGCTTGGGCGTTGAGCTCTTCCGCTGCAGCCGCGCTTTCTTCCGCGTTCGCGGCATTGGATTGGGTCACCTTGTCCATCTGGCCCACGGCGATGTTGATCTGCGTGATGCCCTGTGTCTGTTCGCGCGATGCACCGGCCACTTCGGCGGCCAGTTCGTCCACCTGCCGCGCCTTGACCACAATCTCGTTCAACGTCAGCGAAACCTTGCTGCTGATGTCCACGCCCTGGGCGGTTTTGGCGATGGCGCCTTCTATCTTGGCGGCGGTTTCCTTGGCGGCCTGTGCGCTGCGCTGGGCAAGGTTGCGGACTTCATCGGCAACCACGGCAAAGCCCATGCCGGCTTCCCCTGCCCGCGCGGCTTCCACGGCCGCGTTCAAGGCCAGGATATTGGTTTGAAATGCAATCTCATCAATGGTCTTGATAATCTTTGCGATGTCGTCGGAGGAAATTTTAATTGCCTCCATCGCGGCGCTCATCGTCTGCATGTCAATCACGCCTTTATCGGCCGCAGCGCGCGCCTGTTTGGCCAGGTCGTTGGCCTTCTGGGCGTTTTCCGAATTACGTTTGGTCATGCTGGCCATCTCTTCCAGCGATGAACTGGTTTCCTCCAGCGAGGCCGCCTGTTCGCTCGATCCTTCCGCCAGCGACTGGCTGGAGCCGGAAACCTGGTCGGCAGCCGAGGTCACCTGCTCGGCGTCTTCGCCGAGAGAAGATGAAACTCTCCGGAGCACCCGGTTCAATCCCGTGACAACGATGAATGCCAAAAACGTGCTGATGGCCACCTCGCAAAGCACCGCCGAAGCGAGTAAAATTTTGGATGATTTGGCGTTGTGCTGAACTGCGGCGGCTCCGTCTTTGCTTGCTTGGGTTTCATAATCGTTGAAATCCATGCTGAACTTGTCATAAGCCTCATACGTTGTTCGTCCAGAAGCCATCAAAAGAGCCAGCGCCTCCTCATTTTTACCGGCATCACTGAGTTGCAGTATGGGCGCACGGGCAGCGATATAATCCTGTCCCGCCTGCTTCATTTTTTCATAAATATCCTTTTCCTGCGGATTATTGCAGATCGTCTCAATGCCGTTCATCAGTTTCGCATTTTCTGTGGAAATCTCCGTCATCGTGCCTTCGAGAGTCTGCTTTTCATCCACATTGGTGGAAACAACGTGCTGAATAAGCGCCAGATGTGCCTGCGTAATGTGTTGCATGAGATCCGAGGACATGTCCATTCCGGGGATGGCGACGTTGGCCAGTTCATCCGTATGTTCGCCAATGGTGCGCATGGAGAACCAAGCCATTGCTCCCATGATGGCGCTCAGCGCCACGATAACAGTAAAGCCAGCGATGATTCGTTTTCCGACTGTCATGTTTTTCATAATAATATTTTTTCTTAAATGGTTGTTTTGTGATTTAAAGTTTCAGGCGGCGGCGCGGATTTGCGCAAGCTCGTCGGCGCACAGCACACGGTCAATATTGAGCAGGGTTTTGACCGTGCCTTTCACCTTGGCCATGCCGATGATGTAGTCGGTGGAAATTTTACCGCCGAAGTCCGGCGTTTCCTCGATGTCGCCATGAGTCAGGTTGACGACTTCCTCCACTCCATCCACCACCAGGCCCATCTGGGTGTTCTTGCCGTCGTGCATCTTCACCTGCACCACAATGATGCACGTCTTCTCCGTGTCCTTGACATCGGTGAACCCGAAGCGCAGCCGCAGGTCTATCACCGGAATGATCTTGCCGCGCAGATTGATCACTCCCCTCACATAATTCGGCATCTGCGGGACGGTGGTGATGCTGGTTTGACGGATGATTTCACGCACCTTCAGGACATCAATCCCGTAGGATTCATTTTTCAGGTTGAACGTGAGGTGCTTGCCGGCTGATTTCTGCTGGTCGCCTTTTGCGGTTGATGAGGTTTCTGATGGCATAAAATAATTTTTGAAGATTGTGTCGCCAATCAAATGGCATCCTTGCTTGCACAAGGTTTTTGTAGTCCTATCTGACAACCCAACGGTATCTTCAAGCATTTATCGGCTGGGGCCGGAAAAACTTTAGCAGAAATCTTTCGGCAGCGTGGCGGCGACGCCCCGTCGCCAAATGTGCCCGCGTCGCCATGACGCACGTTTTGCTTTGCAAGAGCGTGTCTAAAAAATCGAAATCTAGCTTATCATTCTCATGTTCATCCTCAGTTTTGGCAGCTTTTTTGAGGATGAGGATCAATACGAAAATGGCGACGAGGGCGTCACCAATGACCCGGCTGCGACGAGGCGTCGCAGCTACAGTCATGGCAGAAGACTATACGTCCCGACACCACGGGCACGGATCATTTCACCGGGAGATTTATTTTGCGCCCTGATCAATCCAGGCCCGAACCAAACCGACCTGCTCGGCCGTCAGCGGTTTGGTGGGCGGACCCATCCGGCGCATCTGCGTCTGGAAGGTGGTGTTGGTAGACCCACCCTGAGGACCACCGGATTCCGGGCCGCCTTCTGGACGCGGTTGCATGTTGGGGGCGTTGGTGCCAAATCCCGCACCGGGTCCACCCTGCGGACCGCCCGGGCCGCGACGTGCGCGCGGCTTGGGCGGCATGGCACTCTTGGGATCAAGCTGCGAAACCGCCTTTACCAACAGGCTGTCCTGACTGTCGCCCGGCTTCAGCACCGGACCGTTCTCCGTGCCACGCAACACGCCATCCAGGGTGTTCAGATTCAGTTGGGCACGCGGACGCTGATCGCCATGGCACCGGATGCACGAGGCCTTGAAAATGGGCAGAATGTCATTGGTATACGTCAAATTGGCATTTGTGGATGCCGGCGGAAGCTTGCTCCAGTCCACCTGCGCCTGCGCCACGGAAAGTCCTGCAAAAAGACAAACCGCAAAAAGAAAATTCACGTGTTTTTTCATAATCAATTTTACGGATGTTGAAATGTGATTGGTCCACTTGCAAGAGGAATTTAATTTGTTGCCGGTCGCAATTCAAATGCGACCGACCCATTAACGGCCATTTTATCGTCACATTCACCGCGCCGAAGAAATAACAGGGCTAAAGGCATGCCGGCAAATCACCGATGGTATATCAGCTCTTACATGAAAATTGGCATTGTCACCGGAGGCGGCGATTGTCCCGGCTTGAATGCCGTGATTCGCTCGGTCGCCAAAACCGCCGCCAAGCGCGGTTGGGAAACCCTCGGCATTATCGGCGGCTACGACGGTTTGCTGTCGCCGCATAAATTTATCCAGCTGGATTACAAGGCGCTCGACGGTTTGCTCGTGCGCGGCGGCACGATTCTCGGCACGGCCAATCGCGGCCAGTTTTCCGCCAAGACCGGCCACGGCGAAACCCGCCAGTTGCCGAAAGAATTGATGGACGCCACCAAGCGCGGCATGGCCGAACTCGGCATTTCCGCCCTCGTCTCCGTGGGTGGCGACGGTTCCTTGACCATCGCGCAGCAGATGCACGAGGCCGGCATCCCGATTGTCGGCGTGCCCAAGACGATTGACAACGATCTCGCCGCGACGACCACCACGTTTGGTTTCGATTCCGCCGTGGCCTGCGC
>PKZR01000126.1 GCA_003133815.1 Limisphaerales bacterium
GAGCCGTTTTTCACCACCAAACCCGCCAGCAAAGGTTCCGGATTGGGCCTTTCAGTCGTGCACGGAATCATCAAGTCGCACCGGGGAATAATCCTGGTTGAAAGCGAACCAGGCAGGGGAACGACATTTCAAATCTATCTGCCCGCAAGACGCATCCATCAGGAGGAGCCGGCCACGGCAACCCAGACCATTCCACATGGCCACGGTGAGCGGATTTTATTCGTGGACGACGAGCCGATTGTCGCCAGGTCCACGGAGGAGTTTTTGAAGCGTCTCGGTTATGTGGTGACCCGGTGCGAACAGTCGGGCGATGCCCTGGCCAGGTTCCGCCGTGAACCCCGGGAATTTGATTTGATTGTCACCGACTGGGCCATGCCCGGCATGTCGGGCACGGAACTGGTGACGGCGGTGCGCGAAATCAGGCCGGAAATTCCCATGCTCCTCATATCGGGCTTTGTGGATTCAACCGTGCAGTTCGCTGCGAAAACGATTGGCATCGGCGAAGTTCTCATCAAGCCCGTGAATCCCGAATTGTTGGCGCAGGCCGTCGCTCAAATGCTGGCGCGAGGAAACAAGGCTGCCGCTGGAAGATCGTTGCCTGTAATTCCACCGCCGGAGACACAGCCCCGCAAAAGTCTTTAAGCCTTCGTCTGGAAATCTGTTGGAAAGCAAATATCAGGTCACGCGTCCCGAAGCATGAATGTCACTTCCGCCTCGCTCACGACATCTGTGCCGACTTTGCAGACGCCCTTGGCCTTGCCGATCCGGCCGCGCGTTTTGATCAGTTCGATTTCGATGATGAGTGTGTCGCCGGGGAAAACCGGCTTGCGCCATTTGACATCCTCGGCTGCCATGAAATAAGCCATCTGGTTCGCCAGCTCAGCCTGCTTCAGCAAAACAATCCCCGCCACCTGCGCCATCGCCTCAAGCTGCAACACCCCCGGCATGATCGGGTGGCTTGGAAAGTGGCCGCGAAAAAAATCCTCGCCAATCGTCACGTTCTTGACGGCGGTGATCTTGTTGCCCTCCATCTTCAAAACGCGGTCCACCATCAGGAACGGCGGGCGATGCGGCAGGAGCTTCATGATCTGCTCCACGTCCATCGCGCCGTTTTCAGAAACCAGGATTTCCGGCGGGGCGGCTTTCGGCGGCGGCGCGAAGGTCTGCGCCGCGCGCAACGGCTTGTTCATCTGCGCGGCGATCAGCCGGACGAATTCGCAGTTCGCCGCATGGCTCGGCTTGACCGCGATCAAATGTCCGCGGATCGGTTTCCCGAGCAATGACAAATCGCCCACGATGTCCAGCATCTTGTGCCTCACAAATTCATCGGGATAACGCAGCGGCTCGGTCGTCAGCACCGCGTCGTCGCGGATGACGATGGCGTTTTCCAGGCTGCCGCCCTTGATGAGGTTCGTTTTGATGAGATGCTCGATCTCCTCGAAAAAACAAAACGTCCGCGCGTGAGCCAGTTCCTTCTCCCACGTCTTGGGCGTGATCTCCGTGCTGTAAAATTGCGTGAACATTCCCTTCCTGTCCGCGCTCGTGCAGGTGATCTTGAGATTCTCGTCGGGAAACAGCGTCATCAGCGTCTCGCCGGATTCCAGTTCAATCGGCTCGCTCGGCGTGAACGTCTCGCGCTTTTCCGCCTGCGGCACGATGCCCGCCGCCAGGATGATTTTGCAAAACTCCCGCGAGCTGCCGTCGGCTATCGGCGGCTCGTTCGCGTCCAGCTCCACGATGGCATTGTCAATTCCGAACCCGGCCAGCGCAGCCAGGACATGCTCCACCGTGTGGACCTTCACGTTGCCCTTGGCGAGCATCGTGGAACGGTTCGTCTCCGCGACATTTTCCACGCGCGCCTCGATTTCCGGCTTGTCCGCGAGGTCCACGCGGCGAAAGCGCACGCCGCTGTTGGCGGGCGCTGGCAGGATGGTCATGTTGACCCGGTTGCCGCTGTGGAGGCCGATGCCGGAAAAACTCGCGGCGCGATTGAGCGTCTGCTGATTGAGCACACACGGATTAGACAAAACGCGAACAGGCTTGGCAAGCCACAGATTAAGTCTCAATTGCCGCTTGCACCGCCTGCCGTGGGTCTTAACCTGTCAGCATGTCTTGGTTCACCGACCGTCATTTCTTTCTGCTCGCCGTGGTGCTTTACGGCTTGAGCACGGTCTATTCGGTTTTCCTGTGGCGGAAAGGCTTCCGCCGGGATGATCATGTGAATTATTTCATCATCCTCGCCGGAGTGGCGCTGCACACGCTGGCAATGACCAAGCGCGGCCTGACGTTTCATAGCTGCCCGGTCAACAATCTTTACGAAGCCACCACGTTCCTGCTCTGGGCGCTCGGCCTGGCGTGCCTCGTTTATTCGCTGCTGCCGCGCTTCAAATTCCTTTGCGCCTTCACCGCGCCGGTGCTGTTCACCGTCGGCATCTTCGCGCTCATGCCGTCGCTCGACCCGCCGCACGGGCCCAAGCCGGATTTCTCCAACTGGCTCCGCAGCCTGCACGCGGCCACCATCCTGCAATCCTACGGCGCGTTCGGCCTCGCGGCGGCGGCGGCGGGGATGTTTCTGATGCAGCAGCACGACCTGAAGTTCCACAAGCTCCGTGCCATGCTGTCATTGCTGCCGTCCATACAGCGGCTCGAACTTATCACGCTGCGGCTCGTGCTGGTCGGCTTTGTCCTGTTCACCATCGGGCTCGTCACCGGTGAACAACTGCCGCGACCCGAGGGCAAGCCGTATCTGTCCGATCCCAAGGTCATCTGGTCCGCGCTGTTGTGGCTGGTGTATCTGGAACTGATCGTGGCGCGGATGTTCTTTGGCCGCTCGACGCGGCGGTTCACCATCGGCGTCGTCATCGCCTTCGCGTTCCTGCTGCTGACGTTTGGCATCACCAATTACTATTCCGGCCTGCACCATCAATGAGCGTCGTCGTCATCGGTTTAAGCCATCGCACGTCGCCAGTGGAACTGCGCGAACGGTTTGCCTTTGCCGAATCTAAAATCCCCTCCGCGCTCCAAGCCCTGCGCGAATCCGGCATCGCAGGCGAAGCCGTCATCCTCTCCACCTGCAACCGCGTGGAGATTTATGCCGCGACGGAACTCGAACCCTCCAAGGCCTTTGACGGCCTGAAACAATTCCTCGTCGCTTCCTCACATGAGGTGGGGTCATTGCGCTGCGATGACCGGACGGCGCAGCGCGACGTCCCAACCTTTGGCGAAGAAATTTACGCGCTCGCCGAGCCGCAAAGTTTGCATCACCTCTTCAAGGTCGCCAGCGGCCTCGATTCCATGGTGCTCGGTGAGACGGAAATTCTAGGCCAGATCAAGGACGCCTACGCCCTCGCGCACCAGCACAAGCACACCGGCGCGCGGCTGAACAAACTCTTCCAGCGCGCCTTCAACGTCGCCAAGCACATCCGCACCCACACGAACATCCAGCGCGGCAGCGTCTCCGTTGCATCCGTTGCGGTGGAACTCGCGGATAAAATCTTCACCTCCCTCGCCGGACGCGAAGTCCTCGTCATCGGCGCGGGCGAGACCGGCGAGAAAGTCGCACGCGCCTTGCTTTCACGTGGCGCCAAAAGCATCATCGTCGCCAACCGATCCTTCGAGCGCGCCCAAACCCTCGCCGCCGAGCTCAAAGGACGCGCCATACCCTTTGACGACTGGTCGGGGGAGTTTGACAAGATAGACATCGCCATCAGCAGCACTGCCGCGCCGCACCATATCCTGGACCGCCCCAAACTGGAGCCGCTCATGAAGTCCCGGCGCCAGCGTCCGCTGCTGCTCATAGACATCGCCGTCCCGCGCGATATTGACCCCGCCGTCAACGCGTTGGAGAACGTCTATCTCTACAACATAGACGATCTCCAATCCATCGCCGCCGACTACCTAAAACAGCGCACCGAGGAAATAACCCGCTGCGAACAGATCATCTTCGAGAAGGCCAGACCATTCCTTGAATCTAGGGAAAATCAACCGCAGATGAGACACGGGCCGGCTGCCGTGCGCGGACTGGACGCCTCCGAACAACTCCCCGCTTCCTGACAATCCGTCTTCGCTCCGAAGCCTTGCTAACTCCTTTGTCGCACTTCAAATGTGAAACTAAATTGTGGATTCAATCTCGTATTGAGTTCATCTCGGGATATAAGAAAGCAAAGATGGCAGCGCCACCAATCAATATAAAGGCGCATGAGGGAGCCCAAAGATTAAACAGCGTGTCAAAGTGAGCGTCGTCGGGATTGGCAGAGTCGTATCGGACAGCAATCGTGCTAGGCAACTTGGGCTTCTGGCCCACATAAGAATCATAGCCAATATCGCTCGTCACACGATGCTCTGTGCCGTCTGGTGTCTCGAAAACAACTTCCGGGTAGTAATAAATCTTCCGCGAGTTAATCTGGGGAACTTCCTTCCAGTTAACGGGCTTGCCATAAGCCTTCTGGCTGCGGAACAGAAAGGCGATGCGCTGATACGCAAGCTTCAATCCGAAGCCAATCATGCCCAAACCAACGGTCAACAAAAAATAGCGCATAACGTGAGTAGCCTATATAGAAAGCTGATGTGTCGCGGCGTAGCGCAGCGAAGACGGAGACACCGCCGAATCTTGGCGTGGCAGGGTAGGTTTGTTTTCCATTTCACAATTTCGACATTGCGCCCGCCAAAATTGTTTGGCAAGTCCAAATCAATTCAATCCCGGAGTGTGGCCGTCCCCGACTACAGCAAAGGACCGATGGCAACGTGCTCCCGGTTTTCCGACGACGCCTTGGTCTGCTTTACCTAAAATAGGGCTTAATGCGGTTTCTTGTTGTATTTAATCTGGTTGAGGCGTAAAAACGCCTTTGCAAGAACCCAACGCCGTCCAAGAATGCGGAAAGAACCCAAATTCTATGATCACTGAAGCCGGGAAAAGTTCGGCTGCAATGAAGTTGCTGACGCTGCTGTTGCTGCTGGCGCTGCCCGCAGTGGCGCAGAATCAATTCACTTTTACCACCAACAACGGCGCTATTACCATAACAGGCATTACCTATATCGCTGTCAACGGTGTGGTAGCCATCCCCAGCGAGACCAATGGCTACCCGGTCACCAGCATCGGAACGAATGCCTTCTATGACTTGACAATCCTGACCAGTGTTACAATCCCAAACAGCGTCTCCAACATAGAGGACTCCGCGTTTGGTCAATGCACCAGCCTGAAGAACGTTACGTTTGGCAGCGGCCTCACCAATATCGGAAACTCTGCGTTCGAGGGCTGCTTCAGCTTGACCAATGCTCCAATTCCTGGCAGCGTCACCACCATAGGTATGTCAGCGTTTGAGTTCTGCAGCAGCCTTACCAAAATCACGATTGGCAGCATTGCCACAAATATCGGGGAACAAGCATTCGCTTACTGCACCAGCCTCACCAACATCATCGTGAACCCGGCCAACGAGTCCTATAGCAGCTTGTCCGGGGTCATGTTCGACAAAAGCCAGACAACACTCTTGCAATACCCAGGTGGCAAAGATGGTAGCTACACCATCTCCAACAACGTCACCACCATCGGTGATTATGCGTTCGCTGACTGCAGCAGCCTGACTGGCATTACAATTCCGGACAACATCACCAACATTGGGATAGGTTCTTTCAGTGGGTGCAGTCGCTTGACCGGCGTTGCTATCTCCGGCACCGTCGCCAGCATCGTCCGATGCGTGGCCGGTTTCTGTTCAAGCCTGATGAGCATCACTGTGAACGCGACCAACGCGTTCTACAGCAGCGAGGCAGGTGTATTGTTCGACAAGAGCCAGACGACACTCCTTCAATACCCGTGCGGCAAAGTTGGAAGCTACGCTATCTCCAACAGTGTCACCAGCATCGAGGTAGGTTCGTTCGCCAGTTGCAGCGGCTTGACCAACGTTACCATTCCCGACAGCGTCACCAGCATCGGAGGTTTAGCATTTCAAGGCTGCACCAGCCTGACCAATCTTACGATTGGCAGCGGACTCACCAGCATCGGACTGTATGCGTTCTCTTTTTGCACCAGCCTGACGGGAGTTTATTTTCAAGGGAACTCTCCGACACCAAGCGATGATTTAACTGTTTTCTCCGATGATAACACTGGAACCGTCTATTACCTGGCGGGCACCACTTGGTTGGGGCACGTTGTTTGATGGCTGGCCAACCACGCTGTTGGCTGCCAACATCGCCCCCTTCGCCATCAGTGGC
>PKZR01000315.1 GCA_003133815.1 Limisphaerales bacterium
AGGCGGTGAACATCGCCGGTTCCGTTTTGCTGTCGCAGGACGTGATGCGCGAACTCATGGCGAGCGGCTCAAATACCAATCCCATTGTGGTGATTGATCACGCAGGCAAGAACGGTCTCGACGCGGCGGCGTATTTCATGGGGCACGGTTTGCAGAATGTGCGATGCCTGCGCGGCGGTCTTGATGCCTGGGCGCAGGAAGTGGAGCCGACGATGCGGAGATATAAATTGGGATGAATTGCAATGCCGCTTTTCAATTAATTGCGAAAATTTCGACGGCAATTGGTTCGGAATTTTTTTAATAGATGCCACGCTAAAAAGAGAATCACCGAATTAAGTAATGTTAAAAGTAAAAGAACAGGCTCATCATTAGCATCTATGCCGGTGGACAATACTGCGTCTGCCGGATTCCCCGGATTGAAATAAACTTTGATTTCCGAGCCGACTGGATGGGCCGATACTATGTTTTGCACCCGAATGAAATCTGCAGATGATGATTGGGGTGAGTGGCCTGACAATGTGAACTCACTGTAGCGAAAACGGTTTGTTTCAAACGATTGCTGGTTAACCTCATATTGATAGCCGATGTCCACATAATCCTTGACGCGAGTCGGCCCACTATTGTGTAAAATTATTTCATTAATTTTGCTGCGCATGACTTGGCCCGTTACACTTGGATAATTTCTAGATTCAAACTGATGAATTAGACTTGGTCCAAAAACGCGAGCGTCAAAGATGAACAAAATTGCTGCTGAATACACAACGGCAACTATCAGGAGAACAACATTATTGGTTGTCGTCATAACTCTGGATTTAATCGTAAGACTTCAAACAGATTAGCGNNGTATTCCTTGCCTTCCGTCCGATAAAAACCATTTTCGCGTGACAGTTTTCTTATCCCGCCGCATCCATCCGCAGCAGGCAATGGCCGTAGTCCACATGCGGCTGGCCGGTCGCGGAAAGATATTGTTTTGGAATCTGATAAAGCCGTCCGCGTCCCTGCACCACCAGCCCGGCTTTGCGCAGCACAATGAGATGCCTGCTGGCGTTGTCGTAATTGCAGCCGGCGGCGGATGCCAGTTCGCCAACCGTGCGCGGCTCGCCCTTGCTCAATTCCTGGAGCATTTTCCATCGCATCGGACTGCCAATAGCCTTCACCATGCTGCTGCAATCCGGCAATGGTAAAGGAAGCACTGTCTTTTGAGTTTCAGGAGTCGCATTCATTGAAAAACATGATAATTGCTGGCTATTTCAAGTCAAATACTAATTAAAAAATCAATTAGTTGAATAAAATTATCGGTTTGCTGATGAAAGTTGTCTGCTAATTTATGGATTTTATCGTTCTTATACTGAATATGTTCCTTCTGTTCGTTAAATTAATCTATCCGGTCGTGAAAATGATCTATTAATTCGTGAAATTAGTCTGTCTGTTCGTTGAATTAATCTGTCCGTTCGTTGAATTGATCATTCTGTTCGTGGAATTAATTTGTCTGTTCGTGAAATTGATCTGTCACACATTGAACTTGAACAGCAGCACATCGCCGTCTTTCACAACGTATTCCTTGCCTTCCATCCGGTATAAGCCCTTCTCGCGCGCGGCGGCGACGGAGCCGAGTTTCACCAAGTCGTCGTAGGCCACGGTCTCGGCCTTGATGAAGCCGCGCTCGAAGTCGGAATGGATCACGCCCGCCGCCTTGGGCGCGGTGTCGCCGTTGTGAATGGTCCACGCGCGCACCTCTTTCTCGCCGGCGGTGAAATACGTCCGCAGGCCGAGCAGATGATACGTCGCCCGGATGAGCGCGCCAACGCCGGATTCGCTCACGCCCAGCTCCTTCAAAAACTCCTTGGCCTCGGCATCGGTCAAATCAATCAAATCGCTCTCGATCTGCGCGCTGATGACGACGGCTTCGCACGCGAAATGGTGCGCGGTGTATTCGCGGACTTTCAGCACGAACGGATTTTGATCCGCCGTCGCCAGATCGCTTTCCTTCACGTTGCAGGCGAAGATGGTCGGCTTGTCGGTCATCAGCCAGAACAAACGCGAGATGGCTTTTTCTTCGGGCGTGAGTTCGAGGGTGAGGGCGGGTTTGCCGGCGTTGAGGTGCGGCTCGATTTTTTTCAAGACGGATTCCTGCGCGAGCGCCTCCTTGTCGCCGCGCTTGGCGTCCTTGGCGATGCTGGCGAGGCGCTTTTGCACGGCTTCCAAATCGGACAAAACCAGTTCGGTCGTGATGATTTCGATGTCGCGCACGGGGTCAACGCTGCCGGTGACGTGATGGATGTCCGCGTCTTCAAAGCAGCGGACGACCTGCACGATGGCGTCCACTTCGCGGATGTGGGTAAGGAATTTGTTGCCCAGACCTTCGCCCTGCGACGCGCCTTTGACGAGGCCGGCGATGTCCACGAATTCAATCGCGGCGGGAATTATGACGCTTGTTTTGGCGATGTCCTTGAGGACTTGCAGCCGCGAGTCCGGCACGGTGACGATGCCGACGTTCGGGTCAATGGTGCAGAACGGATAGTTGGCGGCCTCGGCCTTGCGCGTGCGTGTGACGGCGTTGAACAGGGTTGATTTGCCGACATTCGGCAGTCCGACGATTCCAGCTTTAAGCATGATATTATTTAGAAAGATTTGTGTTTTACCAATTGCCAGACGATGTGGGCACCGTCAAAAAGCCCGACGATAACCAGACAAATGCCGGAAATGTGCTGGAGGCGCAGCAACGTCTGTTCGCTGAAGCGTTTGTGGCCGCGCGAGACGCCGAAGCTCAACGCACAAAACCATGCGTTTGTGCCGAGCGCCACGCCGGCGACGCACGCGATCTTGGCGGCGAAGGTGTTGGCGACCCAGTCGTGCGCCATGAAATTGGCCGCGAGCACGATCCACGTCAGCAGCACGCCGAGATTGCCCATCACACGGACGAAACCGACCCAGAACGCGGAGTGCGGGCGCAATTTTTCATCCAGCCGCACCTCGATTTTTTTTGAGGCGGCGTCGAGCTTGGTCGGCACGTTCACGGTTTCTGCGAAAAGAAATTTCGCGCCGATAAACAGAAGGAAGACAAAGCTGAAGAGTTCCATCGAAGCCTTCAAGACCCGGTTTTCGAAGAACGAGGAAAATCCGGTGAAAGCAACCGAACAATAAATCACTTCCATCGTGGCCGCGCCGAGGCCGATGAGCAACGCCCACAAAAAACCGCGCCGCGTGCCTTCGTTGATGATGGTGAGATTGATCGGCCCGACGGGTATCGATGAGAAAACCAGCGCGGTGACAAAACCGGCGAGAGCGGCGGAAATAATTGGCGGCAGGTCGGGCATGGTCAGTTTGCCCCGTCCGGCTCGTCGTCGTCCTCCTCGATTTCACGCCGCCACGCGCGCGAAAGGCTCGGCCGCACAAAGCCGTAGACCAGATATGCGGTGAAAAACGCGGGCAGGACGTAGTAAAGGATTTTTTCGCGCAGGATTAAAATGCAGCCGACGAACAGCGCGCCGGTGATTATCTTTAAGAAGGTCGTGGTCGAGCGCAGGCCGAGCGATTTGAAGCTTGGATAGCGCACGGTGCTGACCATCATTGCGGACAAAAACACGAGCACAAACGCGATCAGATAATTCCAGTTGCCGAGGCTTTTTTCTTTTTCGTTGAAATGAATGATGAGGAGCGTGAGCGAAGCGACCAGGCCGGCGGCGGAGGGAATTGGGAAGCCGAGAAAATCCTTGTTCACGCTGCTGCTGGGCATCGCGGCGAGACAGTTGAACCGTGCCAGCCGGAACGCGCCGCACAAAAGATAAATCGAGGCGATGAACCAGCTCACCTGGTTAAGTTGCGGATAATCAATGAACGCGTCTCGCAGCACGACGCGCTGCACGAGAAACGCGGGCGCGACGCCGAATGAAATCAAATCGGCGAGGGAGTCGAATTCGCGGCCGAACGGACTTTCCACGCCGCCCATTCGTGCGACGCGGCCATCGAACAAGTCAAAAATGCAGGCAAGCAGGATGAAAGCGAGTGCGAGTTTGATCTGGCCGAAATACTCGAAGCTGTTCGGGTCGGCCTCGACGATTTTTGTGAGCGCGACGAAGCCGCAAAACAGATTCCCAGCCGTCAGCAGGTTCGGCAAAAAATAGATTTTCAGCTTGGCGTCTGAATCGTCGGGTGGCGGCTTTTGAAAATTTGGCTCGCTCATTTTAGTCTAAGGAAGCAATTACGGTTTCTCCGCCGATGACTTTGTCGCCGAGCTGCACTTTGATTTTGGCTCGCTTCGGCAGATAAACGTCCACGCGCGAGCCGAACTGGATCAGGCTGATGCGTTCACCGCGCTGGACGGTGTCATTTTGTGAAATCCACGGCACGATGCGGCGCGCAATCAGGCCGGCGATCAGGCGGACGCCGATTTTTTCGCCAGCTGGCTCGAAGGAATCAATTCCGATGAGGACATTTTCGTTGAACTTCGCAGAGTCGGCGCTCAATGCGTTGAGATAAAGGCCCGGCGTGTGTTTGAAATAGGCGACGCGGCCTGTGATCGGCGCGTTCTGCACATGGATGTTGAACACAGAAAGAAAAATGGAAATACGCTGACATTCGCCGCCGATAAAATCGCTTTCAATCGTGGTATCAATCGCGTCCACCTTGCCGTGGCCGGGCGAGATGATGAGGTTCGCGCCGGGCGGCGTCATCGGGTCGGGGTCGCGGAAAAAACGAAATGTGAACAGCGCGAAGATAACCCACAGGCCGAGCAGCACGCCGGAAAATCCCAGCACGAAAGAGCCGATGATTTTGCCCAGCCACGCCGCTGCCAGCAGCAGCAGGACTGCCGCGAGCGCGAGACCGACGA
>PKZR01000419.1:0-4019 GCA_003133815.1 Limisphaerales bacterium
ACCGACAAACACGCCGTTGATCCAAACCTCCGAGTAATCATAAACGCCGTCGAATTCAATCGTGACGAGCCGGCCTTTTTGGGCGTCGTCGAGTTGGAAATGTTTGCGATACCAGCCGAGGCCGCCCGGTGCATAGCCGTTGCCGCTCCCGTAATTCGCACTGAACGGTCCTTCGATACTCCAGTCATGCGGCACGTTTACTTGCCGCCAGCCCGAATCATCGAACCTCGGCATGGCGGCTGTGGGGAAATCGCCCTTGCTGAAACGCCAGTCGAAATCAAAGTCCTGAACCGTCCGCGCGGAGCTTGCTGCCGGCATGCCGGCGGATGGCCCGGCGATGACGGATGCGAACGGCAGGCAGGCGGCGGCAAAAATAAAGAACCAATTCGATTTCATAACCAGTATTTAGGAAAGTCTGGTTTTAGCCGGACAAGTCGGATTTGTCCACAGACTTCGGTGTGAATGAATCCATTCGGACTATATAAAACGGAGGCGAGTTGGGCGCTGGCGTGCCGGTTAAGCAGCGGAAACGACCCTCATTCACCCGCATTTTTCCATCTTGGCAAAAAAGGCTTTGGCGTTGTCGGCGACCTGCTCCGGCGTGTAGTCGTGCTGGTGTGTGGCGATGGACCATAGATGGCCGGACGGGTCTTCCACCTGACCGTAACGGTCGCCCCAGAATGCGTCGGACACGGGCATCTTCACGGTGCAGCCGGCTTTGACGGCGCGGTCAAACGCGGTGTCGGCGTCCGCAGTGTAAATATGTAGGATGACACTGGTTCCGCCCCGATTTTTTGGCGAAAGGCAGTTCGGCGGAAATTCGCCGCCGAGCATGAGGATGGAATTGCCGATCTTCAATTGCGCGTGCATCAGGGTCTTGCCATCGGGTGCCAACAGCCGGAACAGTTCCTGCGCACCGAAAGCATTTTTATAAAACTCAATCGCCGCCAAGCCGTCTGTCACAATGATGTGCGGGGCGAGCGTATGAAATCCGTCGGGAATGGGTTTGGTCATCATTTTTCCTTGGTTTGAATTTCGCAAAACTTTTCCTCACGGACGAAAAAATGCAAGCAAATGTTAATGGCATTTTGCAGGCGGGTTTCAGATTATAAACGGCACGAGCGCCTTCACTTGCCTGCGATAAACCGGATAATCGTCCGGGAAATGGCGCAGCAGCAGTACCTCCTCCTGCGTCAGCTTGATCCAAAAACCGATGGACATCGCCAGCAGCCCAAGCCAGCCGCGCAGATGCCCGATGTCGAGGGCCGTACCGAGGCACATGATGAGCAGGCCGGTGTAAATGGGATGCCGGGCATAACGGTAAGGCCCGGCTTTGACGAGTTCGTGTCCCTGCTTGAAGGTGACGTCGCTGCTCCAGTTGCCGGCGAGCGTCCAGCGCGCCCAGAGGGTCACGAACAAGCCGGCCATGCAAATCGCGGCGCCGATGATTTGCGTGGTGTCGGTGCGCGGGGTCACACGCAGGTCAAATGGAGGCGGAAGGCCGTGAATCGCCAGCAGAAACCAGCCGAGTCCGACGGGGATGCGATGTTTCAGGGCGGATGACAGGCTTTGCTTTTCCGCAATGGCCTTCACTTTCTGCGCGCTGACGATCCAATAGACAAAGAAAACAATCCAGCAACCGAGGATGATGGCATCAGAATTTTCTGACATGTTTGAACGGGTTCAGATGTTTATAAATGAATTCCTTCGCGGCCGCCAGAAATGAGTCTGCCGATTCTATTCAATTTGATGATTTCATTTTGGTTTGATTTTCCAGCGGACGATGAGGTTCAAGTGATCTTTCTCGCGCCGTACACCGGGCGGATTCCATGAAACGACCAAATCCTTGATGAGAAATCCCAGCGCCATGGTTCCTGAGATCGCAATCACAAACTCCCACCGGCTGATTGTCACCAGCATCGAGCTGCCCAGACCGGCCAGGGCCGCGCCAGCGACAATGCCCGTTGCACCGACGGTGGATTCAAGGCAGAAGCATTGCGTTTCCTTACCGGGGTCATTGGATACGGGATGCCGGCTGCGGATGAGGATGGAGATGTCGCGTACCAAGCTTTGCGCGAGCAACAATGCGGATGCATAGAGGACGATTTGCCAGAGCGGCAGTGCGGCGGGAAATAGCGGCCGCACCAGCCCGCTTCCTGTTGCGGCAACGGCAATCAGCAGCAGTTCAATCCATTCCCCCCTAGTCATAATTTCTGTTTCCGTGCAATCAGGCAATACCAGATTCCCGACGCGATGAAGACGACGCTGCATCCGACGCAGAACCAGATGAGGAATGGAGACGGCAGATAAAATTTCGCGCCGACCGCCGCCGCCAGCGACAATGCGCCGCACAAGTAGGAATAAAACGCCCCGGCCCGCGCGGTTTGAAAACTTTTCTGGAGTATGAGTTGCAGCGCCTTGTCGTTGCGGGCGAGCGCCGTGGCGCAATGTTCGGAGCAGGTCATGCGTTCTGTTGCGGAAGGTTTGGCACATTCGCCGCACAGCGCACGTCCGCAGCAGACGCAGATGCCTATGGCTTCGGAATTGTGGGTGCCGCATTTCATGGCCGCAGGTTGCCGCAGCAAAATCCGGTTGAGAAGGAAAAAAGGCGCGTTTGGCCGCCGCAATTTAAGCCTAATCTTTGCCAACCGGTGATTGGAAACATTTTTGCGGGCACGTTATGGATTGGGTGATATGAAAAAACTCACACTTCTCGCAATCCCGGCGGCGCTCGCGCTCGCCTTCACCACCAGCGCCTTTGCCGCAGACGGCAAGGCGGTTTACTCCGACAACTGCGCCAAATGCCACGGCGACGACGGCAAAGGCGCGACCAAGATGGGCACCAAGCTCGGCGCTCGCGACTACACCGATGCGACCGTGCAGGCGGCGTTCACCGATGCCGAAGCCTTCAAGTCCATCAAGGAAGGCATGAAAAAAGACGACAAGACTCTGATGAAGCCGTCCGAGCTTTCGGATGACGACATCAGTGCGTCCGTCACCTATCTGCGGACGTTCAAGAAATAAAACCCGGTGACGGAATCAAGCCGTTCGATGTGATTTGCGACGCCTTGCTGCAAGGGTGGTTTTTGGTTGAGCCACCGGTTGGGTTGGGGCAGGGCGTCGCTTCACGCGAAAATTCTTTTGCCGCGCCCGCCGCTGGTGCAAGCTGGCCCGAACGGCATGAACATCGCAATCATCGGACTCGGCTATGTCGGGCTGCCGCTCGCCCTGCAATTCGCGCGCAGCGGCGTGAAGGTCCTTGGCTTGGACGTTGACGGAAAAAAGGTCGAGAGCATCAATGCGGGGAAAAGCTACATCCGTCACATTGACGGCGGCGAAATACAAAAGCTTGTCAAAGCCGGGAAGCTTTCCGCATCCGCAGATTTTTCAAAAATCAAGGAAGTCGAGGCGGTCTTGATCTGCGTGCCGACGCCGCTCAAAAAAAATCGCGAGCCGGATTTATCTTTCGTTCTCAAAACCGGCGAAGCCATCGCGCCCCATCTGCAAAGCGGGATGCTCGTTGTCTTGGAATCCACCACTTATCCCGGCACGACGGAAAATGAATTACGCGAAGTTCTGGAGCGCGGTTCAGGTTTGAAGGCTGGAAAGGATTTTCACCTTGCATATTCGCCGGAGCGCGAAGACCCCGGCAATCCCGACAGCAAGGTTTCCGAGATTCCAAAAGTCATCGGCGGCTACACTCCCGCGTGTCTGGAGGCGGCGAAGGAAATTTATGGCAAAGCCATCCGCACTTTGATTCCCGTCACGAACTGCCGCACCGCAGAGGCCACCAAGCTGCTCGAAAACATTTTCCGCGGCGTCAACATCGCGCTCGTCAACGAACTCAAGTCGGTCTATGGCGCCATGGACATCGACATCTGGGAAGTCATCGCCGCCGCGAGGACGAAGCCGTTCGGATTCATGCCGTTCTATCCGGGGCCGGGACTTGGCGGCCATTGCATCCCGATTGACCCGTTTTACCTTGCGTGGAAGGCGAAACAGCTCGGTCAGGAAACGCG
>PKZR01000419.1:4038-4198 GCA_003133815.1 Limisphaerales bacterium
TGGACGACGACCGCGAATCGCCGAGCTACCGGCTGATGGATTTGCTGAAGTCCGAGGGCGCGGGCGTGGCGTATCACGATCCGCACATCCCGGTCATCCGCAAGACGCGCGAACATCCGCATTGGGCGGGGACAAAATCCGTGGCGTGGGATGCAAAAAC
>PKZR01000180.1 GCA_003133815.1 Limisphaerales bacterium
GTCCGGCCCGCTGGACACGCCGGCGATCAACAGCGTGGACAACAGCGTGAGCGGGCAACTGCTGGTGCGCGGCGGATCAGTGGTCAACGGGCGCATGTATCTGCTGCGATTCAGCCTGGACAACGGCGTGACGTGGACGGTCGCGGACACCAAATACTCGAGCGCGCGGCGCATGGTGCTCACGCCGACGGTTCCGGGGAAAATCCACATGATAGAAATCTGTGCATTGGGCGGCAGCACGGGCCAGAGCGCCTGGAGCAATCCCATGAGCATCATGTCCACATGAGATGAATTCTCTGCAATAGTCAGAATTGGGTTGCAGCGGCTGTAGCATTGTAGCGGCGGTCTGTGACCGCCGGAGTTTCCCTGGATATAAACCCATCCACGGCGCTCACAAAGCGCCGCTACAGGGATTTTGCAGGGAAGGCGATGGAGGTTTTCGGAGGGATCACGACCTGATTACCCAATCCGAAAGCTTGCAGCCGGGGCGAAGTCATTCGTTCCGGCTGTTTTATTTGCAAACCAGGGGTGGTTTTTTGGAAGAATGTCCGCCGCCGCCGGGATTTTGACATTTCAGGCTTGCGTTTTCCGGCCTCAAACGAAACATTGCACCCCCATTATGCAAGCACAAGACGCAACGGCTGTTTATTTCTTCAAACTATGGCCATGGATTGAGGCCAACAAGAAGCGGATCATCATTGGTGTCGGGATCATCATCGCCGCCATTTTCATTTTTTCCTTTGTCTCATGGGAGAAGAGCAAAGGGGAAGTGGATGCGGGACAGGCGCTGACATCCGTGATGATATCCACGGAGGGGAGCCAGCTGGCCGATGCCTGCCTGAAAATTGCCGCAGACCATCCGTCCACGCTCGCTGGGCAGCGCGCGTTGCTGCAGGCGGCGGCTTCGTTGTTTGAGGCGGGCCGGTATGCCGACTCGCAAACGCAATTCCAAAATTTTCTCGATCAGCATCCTGACAGCGCGTTTTCGGGCCAGGCGGCGCTCGGCGTGGCGGCGTGCATTGACGCGCAGGGCAAACCGGATCTGGCGGTGGACGCCTATCAGCGGGCCATCGGCAGCCTGTCTGATGCGGAGGGAACGGGTGTGGCAAAGCTGGCCATCGCCCGGATTTATGAGACGCAGGGGAAGTTCAAGGAGGCGATCGCCCTTTACGGCGAGGTGATGCATGCGAATCCCAACGGGGCGCTTGGCTCTGAAGCTTCGGTGCGGGCGATGGAGCTGAATGCAAAGTCGTCATCAGCCACGGGTGCGTCAGCCACGGGTCCGGCTGTGTCCCTGCCGGCCGCCAACGTGCCGTTTCAATTGAGCCACTGAGAAAATGAAGCTTACAATCATCGGCACGGGTTATGTTGGTCTAGTTTCTGGAACGTGTTTTGCGGAGGTCGGGCATCAGGTCATCTGCGTGGACAACGACGCGGCCAAGGTCAAAAAGTTGCAGGGCGGGGGAATCCCCATTTACGAGCCGGGCCTTGAAGAGCTCGTGAAGAAAAATGTGGCCGCCGGACGCCTTTTGTTCACGAACAGCACCGCCGAGGGCGTCCAGAATTCGGATGTGGTTTTCATCGCCGTTCCAACGCCGCCGCAGCCGGACGGCTCGGTGGATTTAAGCTACATTGAAAAGGTGGCCCGCGACATCGCCGCCGCCATGACGAGCTATAAGATTGTCGTGGACAAAAGCACGGTGCCGGTGAAGACGGGCGAGAAGGTTTCCGAGACCATCAAACGATATTGCGCCGCAAAGGTGGAATTCGACGTGGTCAGCAACCCGGAATTTTTGCGCGAAGGATTTGCCGTGGGCGATTTGATGAACCCCGACCGTGTGGTCATCGGCGTCCGCTCGCAGCGGCCCGTGGCGGCGATGACCGAGATTTACACGCCGTTCAAGGCGCCCATCATCGTCACCGACATCAATTCCGCCGAACTCATCAAGCACGCGGCGAATTCGTTTCTCGCGCTGAAAATTTCCTACATCAACGCCATCGCCACGGTCTGCGAAGCCGCCGGCGCGAACGTGCAGGAGGTTGCTCAGGGCATCGGCCTGGACGAGCGCATCGGCCGCCGGTTCCTCAACGCGGGCATCGGCTTTGGCGGCAGCTGTTTTCCGAAGGACTTGAGCGCGTTCATCAAGATTTCCGAGCAGGTCGGATATGAGTTCAAACTGCTCAAGGAAGTCCAGCGAATCAACGCCGACCAGATGGACCGATTCGTCAAAAAAATCACCGACACGCTCTGGGTGTTGAAGGACAAGAAAATCGGCGTGCTCGGCCTCGCGTTCAAGCAGAACACCGACGACGTGCGATCATCCCCGGCGATTGACCTTTGCCAGCGCTTGTTGAAGGACGGAGCGACGCTCCGCGTCCATGACCCGAAGGCGATGGAAAAGGCCATGTCGCTTTTGCCGAACGTGACCTATGTTGACGACATGAACGCCGTGGCCGAAGGATGCGACGCTCTGGTTGTCGCAACGGAATGGGAAGAATTCAAGCAGCTCGACCTTGACCGCGCCAAAAAAGGGCTGACGCATCCCATTTTGTTTGACGGACGCAATCTGTTTGACCCTGTCGAAATGGAAAGGCTCGGCTGGATTTACAAGAGCGTCGGAAGATGAATCCGAATTGAGAAGTGAGAGGGCTGAAGTATGAACAAGCAAACGCCTTCGGTTCGCACTTCCAACTTCTCACC
>PKZR01000383.1 GCA_003133815.1 Limisphaerales bacterium
CCAATGCTGCTGGCGGTGGTCGTGTGCGGAATGGAGTTTAACTTCTTGCATGATGCAACGGCTATCACTGGCGAAATGCTGGACCTGCTTCTAATGGTATCCGCAGTCTGGTGCCTGCTGGAATATCGTGCCGATAAAAGCAATCATTGGTTGTCTGCTGCGGCAATTGTTTGGGGCGCAGGAATGACGGAAAACTGGGTGATGCAGATTCTTTTGCCGCTTTTCATTGCCGCTTTGGCGTGGCAACGGGGGCTTAATTTTTTTCAACGGCGATTTATTCTAAAAATGGCTGCCCTGGGTCTGGCTGGATTTTCAATTTATGCTTTGCTTCCGACCATAAATGGGCTTTCGCCCGGATCACCTTGGAGTTTTTCCAAAACATGGATCGTTTCGTTAAAAGAAAGCAAGACCACGCTGGCGGTGTTGCACGGAGAATTTTGGGTAATACACCGGCTGGTAACCATCGCTGTTTTATTTTTTTTCTTGTTGCCAGCGTTGGCTTTCCTGATGCGTTTCGGCGACGACGACACTCGAAACAAATCCCCGCTGGACCAAGTTCTGATCTGGATTTTTCGCGGCCTGCGTGTCGCACTTTTATTATTTTGTGTCTGGCTTGTATTTGATCCAGTTCTAGGACCGCGCAAACTTTTGGCACGTCAAATGAACGTCGCCCTGCCGTTGCTGACCTTCGATTACCTGAACGCTTTGTGTATTGGATTTCTGGCTGGCAACATTTTGCTGGCTCCGTCCGACGATGCGTCTCGACGCCGATCCACATTTGGACGGCAACTGGCAAAGTGGCTGGAGCGCGCCACTGTGCCGGGATTAACCGTATTTTTGACATTAATCTTGATGGGATTGATTGCCCGGAATCTGCCCGCGATCGCGATCGCCAATCGTCAGCCTCTGACGCAATTCGGCGAACTGGCCTTGCACAGCCTCCCACCGGGAGGCGGAATCGTTGTCAGTGATTTCCAAGAGAATTTGGAAGTTTTTCAAGCGGCTCAAATACAAGACAAAGACAAGCAGGGCTGGCTGCCCGTGGATTTGCAATCGTTGCCAGCACAGGAATATCAGTCTCGATTGTCCCGAAGTCACTTTGGCGATTGGCAGATCTCGACAAACGCAAATGAGCCTGCGTCCGAAAAAGTTCTTCGGCTGATGAGTCGCCTCGCTCAAACCAACCGGATTTTCTATTTGCATCCCAGCGCTGATGACATGTTTGAAATCTTCCGCTCGCAGCCAACTGGTTCGGTTATTGAATTAAAGCAATATCCAAACAACATGATCAATCCGCCGCGATTATCAGCCGAGTCCATCAAGGCGAATGAAAAATTCTGGGATGATTGCAGGCCGCAAATCGAATCGCTCCTGCAAGTTGGGACACCATCAAAATCTTTGTTGGCCAATTTCGCAGAAAAACAATTATACATCGAGGCAGTTGTTCCGGCTCAAATCGGTTTGCTGAAGACGTGGTATTCGACGGCCCTAAACGCTTGGGGCGTGGAACTACAGCGAAACGGACTGTTGCTACCCGCCCAGCGGCGTTTCAATCAGGCACTGGATCTTAACAGTAATAACTGGGTTGCGCGCGTCAACTTATACTGTAACACCAATCTCCAGAATGGAACAGCCATGTCATTGGAAGACACAAGCACTCTGTCCGATCAAATCGGCAGCCCGGAGAAACTGGCCCAGGCATTGAATCATCTGGGACCTGTTGACGAACCTGATTATTGTTTCATCCTCGGCAAGGCTTATCAAAAGGCCGGATTTTTACGGCTCGCCATGCAGCAACTTGACCGCGCCCATACTTTGTCACCTGGTGTTCTGGCACCCGAGTTTTCACTAGCCGAATTGTATATCAGCTGCCGGCTGAATGACCAGGCCACGACCACAATAAACCAACTGGAATCCGTCGTGCAGAGACTGCCGGCCAATGCTGAACTGGATCTTTCACTGGCCATGCTTGAAACCGATGCTTGGCTTTCGAAAACCAACCTAGCACGCGCAGAAAAAACTTTGCGCAACGCAGTTGAAAAACATCCCGATGACGAACAGACATTGAACAGTGTATCGGAAGCCTATTTTAGTGTTGGCGATTACACCAACGCCGATCTGTTGGCTGGTCATTTGCTGGAACGGGAACCGGATTATGTGCCAGCCCTGCTGGTCCGCTCCGGCATACTCATAAAAACGCGTCAAGCTGACATGGCCATTCCGGTTTTGAATCACGTCCTGTCTCTTACAAATAGTCTTCAGGCAAAACTTAACCGGGCGATTGCCTATGCCCAAACCCGCAACTTCTCGGCCGCCAAGTTAGATTACCTTGAACTGGAAATTTCAATGCCTGACAATTTTCTGGCAGAATATGGACTAGCACAGATGGCTGAAATGCAACATGACACCAACCAGGCAATTCATTATTTGAATATTTGCCTGTCCAAAGTGCCGCCGGGATCAGCACAATGGAGTACAATTCAAACTGTTCTGGAATCACTTCATCCGTCCATATCAAAAAATTGAACCAGCGCGTTGTCTTGAGAAGCAGCTTCCAAAAATAATTAAACCACCGAATGCGTTGCAACAGATGTCGCCTTTTTTTGGGCTTTTACGATTAGCTTGCCATCAACCAGCAATCGGTCGTAATATTTATTAGATGGAACCTAGTAGATTAGATATGTGAACCAAGTCTTCGTTAATGGAACCGTCAAATTTGGCCTTGATAATTTAGGCCGCGCCCGTAGCTCAGTTGGATAGAGCATCTGCCTTCTAAGCAGAGGGTCGTGCGTTCGAATCGCGCCGGGCGCGCCACTTCGCATTTACGATTTGCTACTTTTGATTTACGATTTCACGCGTGTTAAACCTTGAACATCTTTCCGAATTGCTCGAAAAAAACCGTGCGTCCGTGGTCGCGCGCGTGAAGGAATTTTCCATCGGCGGCAGAAAATTCAATTTCAATGCGATACCCTCCGTCATGGGAGTTATAAATTTGTCGACAGATTCATGGTATCATGAAAGTGTCTGTTTGACTGCGGAAAGCGCGGTCAAACGAGGGAAGGTTCTGAAAGCACAAGGCGCGGACATTGTGGACATAGGCGCCGAGTCCACGCTCGCACACGCTCTTAGGGTCAATGACGTGGTGCAGAAATCAAAATTGATTCCCGTGATCAAAGGATTGCGCTCGGAAAACATTCTTGTCTCGGTCGAAACATACTCGCCAAAAGTCACGCGCGCGGCACTCGAAGCCGGGGCGAATATTTTGAACCTGACAGGTTCCACCGGCTTATCGGAAATTTTCAAATTGGTCGGCTCTCATGATGCCGCCGTCATTATTTGCTTGGTGCATGGCAAAAACGTCCGCGAGGTAGGCGATTTCAATTTGAGCTCCGACCCGGTCCCAATGATGAAAGAGTATTTCTCGCGCAAGATTGAAATCGCGCAGCGAAACGGTGTGAAAAAAATATTCCTCGATCCCGGCCTCGGCTTTTATTACCGCAATTTACAGGACAGTGCCGTGCGCGTGCGCCATCAGATGAATGTTTTTCTCAACACGTTCCGCCTGCGCGAACTTGGGTTTCCTGTTTGTCAAGCACTGCCGCACGCATTTGAATTTTTCCAGGATGAAGTCCGCTGCGCAGAACCGTTTTTTGCCTTTCTCGCCGCATTGGGGAAAACTGATTTGTTCCGCACACATGAGGTTCCGCGAATCAAGGCTGTGCTGGATACACTGAATGTTTATCAGGACAAATAAAAAATGCTGGCCTTCAGCATGAGGACTGAAACAAATCTTAACTTCGGGCCGATGTCCGGCGCGCCGCCAAAAAAACGGCCTCTTCTTCCGACTTTGTGACCCATTCGCCGCAAACTTCGAGACCATGTCGTTTAAGCAGCTTGCGGACGCGTTCAGGGGTATAGCGATAGGAAAAGAAAAGCCGGACCGAGTCGCCTGCGCAAAACTTAAAATATTCGGATTCAAGTTCAACCTGTCGCGGACGAATAAAATGGAATCGTGCAACAATTCGTTTCAAACCAAAGGCACCGGATTCAATCGTAAATTTCAACTTGCCGTCGTTCTTTTCCACTCCGAGATCCAGCAAAAAGGTCATCAGCCAGTCACGCGTCGGCGGATTGTCGTATTGCGGTAAAATCTTTTCCATGCCTGCGGCATAATTTTTCCCGGGGGCAACGTTCGCGCTGAACAACAAACGATCCTTTACGCGAACCAAAGACGCCAGTTTCGGCAAGACATTCTGTGGCTCGAAATTTGGAATCATGCCAAAGAAGGTAATGATTGACGGGTGACGGTTGGCAAGAAACTTTTGCAGGCTGTCCGGCACAGCCAAATCACAAACAAAGGGAAAACAATTTTGCTCCCGCAAACAGGCGAGCGCAGCCTGACGCGCGACAAGAACCATGGCAGTACTAGCATCGCAAGGCGTGTAAAAAATGTCCTTGCCGCGCAATTTCAGCAATTCTAACAAACGCGTGTCCTTCTGTCCGCCGCCGCAACCGAGGCCTATGATGTGGACAGCCTTTGCTTTTATTTTTGTGGCTGCGGCTTCAAAGCTGTTTTCATAAATTGCGCGGCAATTTTCGTCGTTGCGGGACGGAGAATAAATCTGATGGAGGGCCAGCCATTTTTGCGTCTGTTTGACACTGTCATAGTGGAATTTGTGATTTATTTTTCGCGAACGAAGCGAAGAGACCAAATGATGCCGGATGTTATCTGGAAACTGGCTTTCATGAATTACAATATCTGCCGTTTTCACTTTTGCGGGAATATCTGATAGAGCAGAAGATAAACAATTACGCCGGTCACGGAAACATACATCCACAACGGCCATGTCCATCGCGCGATCTTTTTGTGAAGATCAAAACGCTCCTTTTTTGCGCGCCAGAGCGTGATTAAAATCAGCGGCACGATGAGGATGGCGAGAAAGGTATGTGTAATCAAAATCGCTAAATAGACTGGCCTGAACCAAATCGGATTTTCAAAGCGCGTCGGACCCCGATGCAATTCGTAGGCGAGATAGCCGTGATAAGTGAGATAGCAGCCCAAAAAAACAATCGAGATGGCGAACGCCGAAATCATGCAGTTTCGGTGTGCGATCTTGTTGCCGCGCTTGATAAAAAAATAGCCGAGTGAGAGAAAAACAGCGCTCAAACCGTTGAGCGACGCGTTGATTGCGGGCAAATCGTAGATGCTCATTTCTCGGTTTCGAGCCGGTTTACGGTCGCAAGCAGTTTTGGCTCGACGGTTTTTGTCCAGTCCACGTCCTCGCCGCCGGTTTCAAAAATGCCGCGCAGTTTCGCGTATTTGTCAACAATGACAAAAATCGTCGTGTGGATGAAAAGATCGGCAGAGTTTTGTTGTTCGTCCGGTTTCTTGGCAACTGCACTTAACTTCAAACTGCCGGCAGCGAGATTTGAAATTTCATTTTTTGCGCCCGTCAGGAATGTCCAGCGACTGAAATCTGCGCCGAAACGTTCACCATATCTTTTCATCATCGCAGGCGAATCGTAACCGGGATCGGTCGTGAGCGTGACAAGTATTGCTTTGCTCGTAGCTGGCAGAAAATCCTGGACTGATTTCATTTGCGCGGTCATGCGCGGGCATGGACCGGCGCAGCGGGTGAAAATGATGTCGGCAATCCAGACGTGGTTGGTCAAGTCGGCGAGCGTCGTGACTTTTCCGTCCTGATTCGTGAGCGTGAAATCCTCGACATTGCCGAGTATGGGCAGCATCGTTTTGTGCGCGCGGGCCATTTCGGTGAGCGAAACGAGATAGCCCAGACTGAGCAGTCCGAAGGCGAGGCTCAATCCGAGCCAGACGGTTCGCGGAAAATTATTCGATTCAGCCATAACTTGCCTGCCAATGGCCGTGTTTAATAAACGCGGCTAAGATGAAAAATACGCGCGCTGAAATTTATTCTGCGCTCTGGACTTTTTTGGCGGTCTTGGAATTCAACCACTTGTCAAAATCCTTTTGGCTTTCAACGGTCAGAAATCCGCCGGTCATGCCAGCGTGGCCGCTGCCGCACAGTTGGGCGCAATTAATTTGGTAGCGGCCGGGAATCGTCGGCGTGAACCAGCACGGAATCCGCAGACCGGGAATCGCGTCCTGACAAACACGCATCGCGATGATTTTCAAAGAATGAATCACGTCTTTTGAACTGACATAAATAATGACGGGTTTGCCGACGGGAACGTGAATTTCGTTCAAGATTTGAACATCGTCTGCGCCATTCGGGTCGGACGGGTCAACGCCAAAAACATTGGTCGAAGAGACGAATTTCATGTCCTGCCTGCCGAAAACACCGTCCGGACCAGCGTAGCGAGCGTTCCAAGCAAATTGTTGCGCCTGGACGTAAATGACGGTTGACTTGTCGGCGGGAGGAAATTTATCCACAGCCTTCGCCCACAATGGCACGGCAATGAAAATCAGCAGCACGGCCTCGACTCCGGCCACGGCAAGTTCGACNNAAATAAATGATCCAGCCGACGAACAGCGCGAGCATCAGCCAGTGGACGTAAATGATGAGGTCGTCGACATCCTGCCCGTTGGACGAGGCCAACGGCGGCATTCCCAGCAATTTGGCAAACCAGTCTTTCATGCTTTTACTTCAGGAAAACTTTCGGCTGCTGCCTTTGCGGCCAGAGCGGATTCTTTACGGATGATGAAAACGAAAAACGTGGCGATGGATCCAAGGACGGTGGCAATCACGCAAAACAGGGTGAAAATTCCCCAGTTGATGCCGCTGGCCAGCGGCGAATCGGATCGGCCATAACACGCCGCACACGCGAACAGTTGTGACGGCGCAAACGCCGCCATCACTGCCGCGAGAAAAATTGTTTTGAAGAATTTTCCGACCGGTTTCATAGATAGCTGATTTTTTTCAGTTTTTTCAAAAAATAAATCCCATAAATGATGACGAGAATCGCAGCTACAATCCCGAGTGCACCAAAAATTACTTGTCCGGCAATAAAAGCCCATGCGCTGAAACCAAACGACAGCGTCGTCAGCAGCGTCACAAAAATTAGATGGAATGCTTTGAGTGACATTTTAGTGAGTCGTGCCGGTTGGAAAATCTTGCAATGCGTAAAGCGTCAGTCCCATCAATCCGGCGAAAAAGAAAACGGTGAACGCGAGCAGCGTGTAGATCATTTTTTTCTCGGAAATCAAATGCATGAGAAATCCGGCAACGACGAAGGCGTTGCCACACGCTACGACGAGAATGAGCCCCACTTTCAACGCCCATGTATAATGTTCCGGCAAAAATGAAATCCAGATCATCAGAGCCGTCGCACAAAGCACTGAGGCAAAAACATAGGCACACGTGCGGATGTAATTGTTCAGGTCAACCGGATGACCGTGCGAATCCGGCCCGCCCGTCATTGGCGCGCCGGTTTGTGTGGTTGCTTTCAATTCGCTCATAAATCTTTCAGGTCAAATATAGAACTGGGAACAGAAAAATCCAGACCAAGTCCACAAAATGCCAGAACAGGCCGGAGACCTCGATGCGGTTGGTGAAGCGTTCCGGGTCTTTCTTCCACATTTTGCTGCCCGGCCCCCAAAGGTAGCCGATGACGATGCTGCCACCCAGGATGTGAAGCGCGTGCAAACCCGTAAGCGTAAAATAAATCGCAAGAAAGGTGTTATGCCAGGGGCCGTAATTTTCCATCTTCACGATGTCCGAGGCGTTGACAGTGACTTCCTTCAATTCAATGTTTTTCTGTGAGCGCAAATCATAGAGCAATGTTTCGTCCTTGACGATGCGCCCGTGCAACGTGACGGTGCCGGTTTTCTGGGCCAGATCGAAGTCTGCGGATTTTTCAACAAGGTGGCCATCGGCAAAAGTTCCGTCCGCTAGCTTGATTTCGTAGTGAATCCATTTGTCGTGATATTCATACATTTTCACTGACAAAAACGACAGCGCCAGCAGCAGCGTGCAGGCGTGGAAAAATTTGAATTTCCCAAAATGCCCGACTTTGCATGCCGCCCACGCGAGCAGCGTCGTGATGGCCGAGAGTGCAAGGATGATGGTGTTGAGCGTGCCGAAGCGCACATCGAGCCAGCCGTGTGGCCATTGGTCTGCGCCGACACGCAGCAGGACATAGCCGGAAAAAAGTCCGCCGAAGAGCATGACTTCCGAGGCGAGAAAAAGCCAGATGCCGACCTTGGCGTTGTAAATGCCGGTGTCCGGCCTCGGTTGAACTGTGTAGGGGATTTCCATGGAAATTTCAGTGCACGGTTGTTGAAATTTGCGGAGCGTGTGAACCGATCGGCGGTTCATTTTGCGGTGTAAAATCCGTCGCATGGCCTGGCACGCTGTATTCGTAGGGGCCGCGATAAACCGTTATTTCATGCGTGAAATTTCCGTGCGGCGGTGGCGTGGGCGTCTGCCATTCGAGCGTAGTGGAATTCCAAGGATTGTCGCCGACTTTTTCGCCATGCTTTATACTCCAGAACAAATTGACGATGAATGGAATTTGCGCGATACCCAGCGCGATAGCCGCCCAGAGGATCCAGACGTGCAGCGACATGATGTCGTCGCTCAAGCCGCCAATAACATCCGCACCGGCGCGCGCGTTGACCGCCGCCGAATAGTTCGCGCCGCCGTCTGACATGCGGCGCAGCATTCCCGCCATGCCCTGCGCGAACATCGGCATGAAAACCAAATTCATGAAAATCAACGAGCACCAGAAGTGCACGCGCCCCCAGAATTCATTCATCTTGCGCCCGGTCATTTTTGGGAACCAATAATAAATTCCCGCGAACAATCCGAAAATCGTCCCCGGCGCGACGACATAGTGAAAATGGGCAATGACGTAATATGTGTCGTGCAGGTGAACGTCACTGACGTTGAAGCCGAGCGGCAGACCAGTCAATCCGCCGATGCCGAACATCGGTAGAAAGGCCAGAGCGAAAAGCATTGGCGTGTTGAAACGGATCGAACCACCCCAAAGTGAAATGAAAAGGCACGTCAAAATGATTACGGACGGAATCGAGATGATCATTGTCGTCGCCTGAAAGAACGTGGAAATTTTCGTGCCCATGCCGGTCAAATACATGTGATGCGCCCAGACGATGAACGACAGAAAACCGATGGTCAGAACCGAATAGACGAGCGATTTATAGCCCCAAATCGGTTTGCGCGTGTTGTTGGCGAGAATTTCACAGACGATGCCCATCGCCGGCAAAATCAAAACGTAAACTTCAGGATGACCAAGGAACCAGAACAAATGCTGCCACAACAACGGACTGCCGCCGCCGCTGATGTTCGCGAGTTGCCCGCCAACAGCGAGTCCTGTCGGCAAAAAGAAACTCGTGTGCGCGACATTGTCCATCAACTGCATGACGGCCGCGGCTTCTAGCGGCGGAAAAGCAAGTAGCAGCAGAAACGCCGTCACGAACTGTGCCCAGACGAAAAACGGCAGCCGCATCCACGTCATGCCCGGCGCGCGTAGCTGGATGATTGTCGCTATGAAATTCACCGCGCCGAGCAGTGACGATGAGATGAGCAGAACCATTCCAATGATCCAGAACAACTGTCCATGCGTCGGAATCGTCGTCGCCAGCGGAGAATACGAAGTCCAGCCAGCCTGCGCAGCGCCACCCGGTATAAAAAAGCTGATAAACATCACCAAACCACCGAGAAAATACGCCTGATAGCTTGCCATGTTCACACGCGGAAATGCCATGTCCACAGCGCCGATCATCAACGGCACGACGTAATTGCCGAACGCAGCGAACGCCAGCGGGACGATTCCCAAAAACACCATGATCGTCCCATGCATTGCGCCAAAAGAATTGTAAAGCTCCGGTGAAATCACCCCTTTCGCCGCGACCTGACCGAGAACTTTTTCCAGCAGCGGCCCAATGACAGGCACGGGCGTTCCTGGATGCGCAATCTGCCAGCGCATCATCAGCATCAGGAAAAATCCGAACAGCATGAAACATAGCGCCGTGAACCCGTATTGAATGCCGATGGTTTTGTGGTCGGTGGAGAAAATGTATTTCGCCCAGAACCCGGGATCGTGATGTTCGTGGCCGTGGTCGTCGTGTGCATCCTGCGAATGATGCGCCTCGTCTTTGCGATACGGCGGAAATTGGTGAACAATTGCGTCCATAATTTATTTCACTTTGTCCCAGACCATCAGCGCCAGCAGCAGCGGCAAATAAATAATTGAGGCCAGAAACAGTTGCCGTGCGCGCGCCAACGTCAGATGCCGTGAAAATTGGAACGCGCAAAACAAGAATCCCGCGCCGAGGATAATTGCGCCGACTAGATAAACTGAGCCGGCCATTTTGAAAACGAACGGACACAGGCTGGCAATCAGTAGCGCAAACGTGTGGCTGACGGTTTGCTGGCCGGTGCGTCTGCCTTCGGAATCCACATTCGGCAGCATCACGAAACCGGCCTTCGCATATTCATCCCGATACAACCATGCGATGGCGAAGAAATGCGGCATTTGCCAGAAAGCCAGAATGGCGAACAGCGCCCAACCTTCGCCGCCCAGTTCGTTTCGCGCGGCCGTCCAGCCCATCAGCGGCGGCAGCGCGCCAGGAATCGCGCCAATGGCCGTGTTCAGCCACGTCACGCGCTTGAGCGGCGTGTAAATGAAAAGATAACTTACCAGCGTGACCGAGCCGAGAACGCTCGTGAGCAGATTCACCGCGAGCGCGAGATAAACCAAACCAACCACAGAGCTAACACCCCCGAAAATCGCGACGGTCGTCGGCTGCAAACGTCCCGACGGCAGCGGGCGGTCTTGCGTGCGACGCATTTTCGCGTCGTATTCGCGTTCGAGCAATTGGTTCAAAGCCGACGCGCCCGCCGCGACCAATCCGGTCGCAGCAAGTGTGTTGAAAAACAAAATAAAATTTATCGAGCCGATTTCGCCGATATAAAATCCGACGGCAGTCGTCAGAAGCACCAGCGTCGTCAGCCGCGCCTTTATCAAATCAGAGAAAACTGCCGACCAGCTTTTCCCGGCTGCATTTGCGCTTATAATTTCTGCGGATATTTCCTTCATCATTTGTTTGCGGCCAAAGCTCCGAACACATCGAGCGGCGCGGTTTCAGCCTCCTGTATTTTCACCGAACGGCCAAAAGCAATAATATACCAGAGCGCGCCTGTCACGAGCGAAAGTGCGCCAACCAAAACATGCGCCGTGGCAACGTCTGCGGCCTTGTTTGTCCAAATGGTTGCAATGCCGAGCGCAATTTGTAATACAATCAGCGCCAGCCAGAATATCGCCAGTTTCGTCAGCGAATCTTTTCCNNAAAACGACTTGAAACGCGGTGATTGGATTTACATTTGTCACCTCAATCCGCTGCTGATTGTAGCATGCGATTGCATCGGGATTTGTGTCCGGCCAGATTTTTCCATAGGCCGTCGGAAAATCAGGAATCGCCAGGCCCGCGTGCTGATGGCGCATCGTCGCGCCGAGAATCAATTGCAGGAAAATCAGGATCGCGACGAACAAAACGTGGCTGCGCAGACCGCGCGGAATGGAAAACGTTTTCTGTTTTGCCATCAGTTCAATCCAAAAACGGCTCGTGAAAAGCGCAATCGCGCAGCTTAAAACGAAAAATGTTTGGGCTATGACGCCGTGAAAAACTCCGAGACTGTCCATTTTCATTGTCACGCGCAGCCCCCCGAGAACGCCTTGCACAACGACCAGCAAAAAAGCAATGACACCAAGCCATTTCATCCACTGGCGATAATCTTTGAGCCAGAGCCAGGCTGCAAGAATCGTCGTCATCAAACCGACCACCGAAGCCCAGAGCCGGTGCGTGTGTTCATAAAAAATTCCGCCCGTCCATTTGGAAATCGGAAAGGCGAACATGTTGTAGCCGTAGCTGTTTGGCCAGTCGGGCACGGACATTCCGGCTTCATGGCTGGTCACCAACCCGCCAGCACCAAGCAGTAAAAACGTGGCAACCGCCGTCAGCATGGCGAACCGGTGTAGCCATGGATTGTTTTTCAAATCACAATTTATGTTCATCTACCAGAGATTAAAAACAACAAGCAGCCGCGTTCCTATTGCAACAGTCGCTTTAGTTTGGGTTACTTTGCCTCAAAAGTGAAATTGAC
>PKZR01000039.1 GCA_003133815.1 Limisphaerales bacterium
TCACGCCCATGCGCATCACGCCATTGTTCGCGCTGACGGAATACATGTAATTCATGTTGTCCACGCCGCTCATCTGCTCTTCGATGGGCGTTGCGACGGATTGCGCCAGCGTGAGCGCGTCGCCGCCGAGGAACGTGGTCTGGATGCGGATTTCCGGCGGAACGATGTTGGGAAATTGCGCGACCGGCAGGCTCACCATCGAAACCAGCCCGATGATCACCATCAAAATGGCGATGACCATCGCGACAATCGGGCGGTTGATGAAAAATCTATACATGAATGAATCGTGAACGCGCCGAAAAAAATATTTTCATTTAGACGGGTTGGTTGGCGCGGCGGCACTTGTCGGCGTTCCAGCCGAGTTGGTTTCCACCCCAAATGGCTTTGGATTTACGACCGCGCCTTCTTTCGCCTTTTGCGTTCCCTCCACCACGACGCGGTCGCCGGATTTGAGACCGTTTTCAATAATCCAGTCCGAGCCGATCTGCTCGCCGACAGTGACGGATTGCAGATGCACCGTGTTCGTCTCACCTACGATGGCGATTTGATATGTGCCCTGAAGTTCCGTTACGGCGCGCTGGGGCACGAGTAGTGCGTTCGTTATTGTTTGCGTTTGCGCGCGCACGCGACCGTATTGGCCGGGGCGCAACATATAGTTCGCATTTGAAAAAAGTCCGACGATTTGCAACGTGCCGGTATCGGGATTGATGTGCCGGTCGGCGAAGAAAAATTTCCCGGTTACGGGATAAACCGAGCCATCCGAAAAAATCAATTGCAGCGGAAAATTTTCATCCTCATTTCCCGAACCGACCAAACGCCGCCAAAAGGCCACATACGATTGCTCGCTGACTTGAAAATAAACCTTGATCGGATTGATGGTCGAAACGGTCGTAAGCGCACTGCCGCCCGATTGCCCGACCAAATCGCCGATTTGTGCCAGCGCGATTCCGGCAAGTCCATCAATTGGCGACTTAATTTTGGTGAAGCCGAGATTCAACTGCGCGTTTTCAATGGCCGCTTCGTCCGCTTTGACCTGTGCATCCGCCCCAAGATTCGCTTGAATTGCGTCGTCCAATTCTTCCTGGCTGATGGCCTGTTCCTTCGCGAGCGGCGTGTAGCGTTTCACGTCCTGTTCCGTTTTGCCCGCCTGCGCTTTGTCCTGCGCCAGCTTCGCCAGGGTCTGATCCAGTCCGGCTTGAAACGGGCGCGGATCAATTTGGAAAAGCAAATCGCCTTTTTTCACCTCGCTGCCCTCGGCATAATTTTGCGTGAGCAAATAACCCGTCACTTGCGCGTGAATTTGCGCGTTCACAAAACCGTCGAGCGTGCCGATCCATTCCTCAAAAATTGGAACATTCGTCGGCGCGAGCGTGATGACCTGGACTTCCGGCGGCGGCGGCGGCGCAGATTTTTTTTTGCAGCCGTCGGCAAACAAAATCAAAATCGCAAAATTAAAGACTAATATGAAACGGGCATTGGGCCGTAATGAATATGGCATACCACATTTGTTAAAAACCGGCCGGATAATCCAGAAAATTGGCATCTGCGTTGGCCATTGAAATTATTTCTTCATGGCCGTTATGTGCTGCAAATGCGCTTCCACAACCGGAATGGATTTGTGTGCGCGCTTGATGGCTTTGTCCACGGCGTCCTCGATGGTATCGGTGGAAGTGCCGGTGAGTTCGACAAGTTTATAGACGGGGTCTTTCATGTGCAGTTTTTAGATTCGCGCATTCGCAGACTAGAAATGTCGGTTATTCGCAGCGTCCGGCGACGGACTCTTTGACGGCTTCACGGATTTCGCCGGTATGCTTCTGAAGTTTACCCAGCAATTCCTCGGACTTGCCTTCGACGTAGTGAAGTTTGTCGTCCGTGAGCTTGGCTTTCATCTGTTTTAATTTGCCTTTGATGATATTGCGGTCGCCTTTGACTTCCAGTGTTGCCATAAAATCTTGTGATTTCGGTGTTGAATGTTCCGCTGCGTAATCTGGCGACTGCCTTTCGTTTTTGACGACAATTCTTTCGCCGCCATTTCCTGATTTCAAGTTACGCAATAGGCCGGACGAATCCTATGGGGTGAAACCCTACCCTGAATTATCTGTTTCGGATGGTCTTTCGGGTGGCCGAAAGACGGCCACCCACAAAGACGATTTGTTAACGGATCTCCGTCAAACTAAAGAACTCGCCCGATCCTCACGGAGTTCCTCTTTCTTGTCCAATCATTTAGTGTGCTTTCCAGAATCACAACTGGAGGCATTTTTACTTGAAACTACCTCGCCCATACGGACGACAACGTCGGCTTTCTGGGGCTGGCCTGCACCATCAAAGCCCACTGTTTTATCACCGGCGCAAGTCTCTTTGTTTTTACCAGCATGCGCCAACTTGGCGGCCTTTTCATCTTGGAATGTTTGCATATTGTTTATTTTTTAGTTTAATTTTTGTTGTTCACTAACAGTTGAAGATAACACTGCGCTGCACGCTTCCTATAAGGTCTTCTCCCCACGGAAAAGGTGAACCGTTCACCATACTCTTGAAAATTCGCGCGATTAAAAAAGCGGTCTCCGTTTCCGAAGACCGCTTTGCCTTTTCTTAAATCGCCGCCGACTGCGGGCGTTTGAGGTCAGGGGCTTTTACTTTTCCGTGTTTGCAGAAACGCCACGAGCGCGTCCATTTCTGCTGGCGTTAGATTCGCGGCATACGCGGGCATGTTCACGCCGCCATTGGCAATTTTCAAAACCATCTGATTTTTCGACAAGCGGTCGGCGACGGCGGTTAAATCCGGTCCGCGACGACCGCCGTCATCCGCAATCAAATGGCAGTTCAAACAGCCTTTGTCGTGAAACAATTGCGCGCCGAGGAAGACCGGGCCATTGGTCGCGCCCACCACGGACGCCGACAATGGCGGCGCATTGAAGTTGGGCGACCACGGTGATTTCACGCCCGCCACCCATAACGTCGCGATCATCACCACGGTCATCAATACGACGGCGATAGCCCATGGACGCCGCCACGGACTGCGTTCGCCGCGATTGAAAACAAACGGCAGCGCGATTAAAATAATCCCCACAATCAGCGGGCCGAAAACCAGGAAATATTGTTCGGTTCCGTGCGGCATCAGCGCCAGCACTGCAAAATACCACATCAAATACCAGTCGGGCCGTGGGCTGGCCGTAGTGATGCTGGGGTCGGGTGGTTTTCCCAATTGGGGCGCGCCAGAAAAAAGCGCCAGCGCCGCGATGACCACGATCATTACGACGCAGAAGACCACATCGCGCCAGGCCGAGTCAGGCCAGAACGGCTTCCCTTTTTTTTCAATCAGTTCCTTGTATTCCGCACCATAGGTTTTGGGATCAACTGGTTTGCCGGCTTTGGGCGGCTCGGAAATTCCGTGGCGCAGGACGAGCCAGAGATGTAGTCCGACAAAAGCAAAAATAAAGCCGGGCATTATGAAAACGTGAATCGCAAAAAACCTAGTAAAGGTTGCGCCACCGACTGTGTCGCCGCCCAAAATAAAATGCGCGAGCCATTGGCCGATGAACGGCGTACGCCCGGCTTGTTCCGCCGCGACGACCACGGTCCAAACGGCGTTTTGATCCCCGCGCAGCAGTTGGCCGGTAAAACCCATGACCAATGTGAATCCCAACAGCAGCACGCCGGTCGCCCAATTGAGTTCGCGGGGAAATTTGTAGGAGCCGGCCAAAAAAACCTGCGCCATGTGCAGTCCGACCATCAAGACCATGGCCGACGCGCCGTAGTAATGGAGGCCGCGCAAAAAATGTCCGAAGGGCGCTTGATCGCTGATGAAGTGAAGCGTCGAGTAGGCTTCGCTGGCCGAGGGGATGTAAGAAAAGGCCAGTGCAACGCCGGTAATCACTTGAATCATGAGGGCGCACAGCGTGGCGCTGCCGAAGACATACCACCACTTGGCGTCCGGCGGCACGAGATGCCGCGCCGTCTTGCCAATCATTTTGGGAAGGCCGGTGCGGTCGTCCACCCAATCCCAGACCCGATGGTAAATTTTTTTCAACATCGGTTATTTGGTGATGGGAATCGGTGCCGTTTGAATCTGCACGTCGCCATCTTTCACGCGCACGGGATAGCGCGGCAACGGCAGCGGCGGCGGCCCGGCAGCGACAGTGCCATCTTGATAATATACGCCGCCGTGACACGGACACATGAACAAGTTGGCTTCCGCCAGCCAGCGAACCGGGCAACCGAGGTGCGTGCAGTTGATGGAAAAGGCGATGAAAGTGTCGGCGTTCACCCGGCGCAGCCACGCCGCACTGCGCGCCGTCACTCCCGCCCATGGCAGCGGCGAAGCGTCTTCATATTGCACTGCCGTCGTTTCGCCGATTTTGAAGGATTCGACTTTTCCAACCGAACGCCAGACTTCCTGCCTGCGTTCAAAAAACGGCGCGAGCAGAAAACCAACCACCGGCACTGTCACGATCACTGCACCGACGCTGCCAACAGCGAGACTCAAACGCGCGAGAAATTTTCGCCGCGAAAGTTCCGCCGTTGATGCCGGGCAGCCGGTTGAATTATTTTCAGCGTTGGTTTCTTTCATGACGAATATCTCGAATCCATCCGGCCAGCGCGATGGCGAATAACACGACGCCAACGCCGGTGATTATCAGTGAAGTGACCAGTCCCCACACCAAAAAAGTAATTCCAAGCGCCAGAGTCACGGGCCAGATGCTCGGCTCCGGCAATTTCTGCGGTGGCAGGACAGTCCATCCCGGATGCGATTCCGGCGGCGCGGGTTTTGAAATTTCAGTGGCCATGAGATTTTTCTGTGAAAAGGTTTTTTGGTTGCGAGTCAGGAATAATGACTTCGTCGCGGACTTCGCCATGCCAGCGGGCGAACAGTCCAAAAATTCCGCAGAAATAAATCAGGCACGCGGGCACCCACATCAGCAGGCCGCCGAGCTGCTGGTCTTTGGCGGGCGTCAATCCCCATTGATTTTGGATCAGTGGCAAAATTCCGAGCCGGTCCACTGGATGCAGATAAATCGAGCAAACTTCCACGGGCGAAAACGTGATGATGATTCCCAAAACGGTGCAGCCGAGACACGCGCTGAACAAATAAATCATTCCCGCGAGCGGCGCGATTCTCTGTTTTTTCCACGGACTTAAAATCGGCCACCAAAACGCGCCGCCCATCAACAGCAGCGAGACATATTGGAGGCGATGAATCCACGCGTTCGACACGGCGGCGTTGCAAAGCATCGGCGCGTGCCACAGCCACATGCCGCCGACGCCCAAAAACCAGTTGGCCACGGGATGACGCAAAATCCAGTTCAGCCATCGCCAGCAGCCGGTTTGAAAATTTTGCGGAACAGGCGCGGGCGTCAGGCTCAATAAAATCAGCGGCGGAATGATCAACAGCAGAAGCAAATGTTGCAACATGTGCGCGCTGAATAAATATCCGTCCGCCAGCGCGTCAATCGGCGACGCCAGTGTGAGGAAGAAAATTATTATTCCCGCGAGCAGCCAGCCAAATTTTTGACTTAAACGAAAATGATTTCGCGCGGCGTAAATTAAAATGGTCGCGACGCAAATCGCGATGACCCACGGATTCCAGTTCCACGCGGAAATAAAAAATTGTTCGGTCGTCATAAAAGCAGTTTCAAATAAATCACCGAAAACACCACGAGCCAGACGGCGTCCACAAAATGCCAGTAAAGCCCGATGGATTTTACCGCCTCGATGCGGCCTTGTTTGAAATCGCCGGCGAAGGCGAGCGCCATGTCGATGCCCGCCGAGACGCCNNATGATTCCGATGCAAACGTGCAAGCCGTGAAAACCGGTCAGAGTGAAAAACGTGGTCGCGAACAAATTGGAATTGACCATGACGCCTTCATGGAAAATGCGCAGATATTCCCGTCCCTGGCCAATAATGAAAACGGCTCCGAGCAAGATTGTAAGCATCAGCAGCCAGCGAAACGCGGAATGCTTTTTGCGCTCCAGTTTTTTCACCGCGAGCCAGATCGTGAAGCTGCTTGCCAGGAGGCACAATGTGTAGATTCCGGTTCTTTGCGGGTTCAACATACTTGTGGGCGTCGGCCCGTTCATGTCGTGATTGTTGTAATACAGATAAGCCAAAATGAGCATGAGAAAGA
>PKZR01000456.1 GCA_003133815.1 Limisphaerales bacterium
CGAAGCGGGAAATTGGTAAGTCACGACGTGACTTTGGTAAGTCGGGGAGGGAAACTGGTATTTCCCGGCTGGAAAAGGCAAGTTGGGTCGGGAGATTGGTAAGTCGAGCCGCGACTTTGGTAAGTCACGACGGGAAATTGGTAAGTCGAGGCGGGAGATTGGTATTTCCCGACGTGAAATTGGTAAGTCGGAGCGGGAAATTGGTATCTCCCGACGCGACTTTGGTATTTCCCGGCGCGACATACCACAAGAGGATCCCGACCTGGGGATGTCTCTTGTGTGGTTTTGGATGTCGGAACGGGACAAACCCTTTTTCCCATCCGACTAGGGGTTTTGGTCACGCGACAAGGGGATTTCCTCACGGGAATAGGGATTTTGGTGAGAGTAAAAGGCGTTGTCCTAATCCGATTTTGGCGTTTTAGCCGGGCGGGGCGGCTTCATCCGGCATGATGATGTCCGCCAAAACCTACTGCAAATCATTCAAGCCGGGGATGGGCTTTAGATGACCCTTTGACATTGATAAGTAATTACGATGCGCGGTTAATCTGTTTTCCGGCGGAAAAACACCGACTTCAACGTGGGATACACCGTCTGCATGTCGGCCATGCGGACAATCATCCACGGCTGGCGGTAATTGTTCCCGTATTTGGTGTAGCACAGGTCGTCGGCCATAAAGACGGCAGAATGTTTGATCTCTTCCTTGTCATTCATATAGAGAACGATGTCGCCGTAGTTGGACGGTGCATCAATCCGGTAGAAATTCTTTTTAATGTAATCAACAGTGTATTCCGGATTGTTATAACGGTTGTCTGGCTCGATGCTGGAGAAGTTAAACGTCGTCCAGTGGCAGTCCATCACAGGATCGCCCGGTTGCTCTGGCAACGGATAAGTATAGAGCCTTGAGCGGGCGAAAGGCGGCAGGAAATACATCAGGCTTACCGTGCCGCCGTGGGGCAATCCCTTCAGCGCCTCCAACATCGGCCGGATGTCGGTAAAACGGACGTTGTCCACGTTGCCCCAATAGGCGGCTATCTTGTCAATGTCGCTGTCAGGACGGATGCAGAGGCGGGCGAGCACTGCCGACTGTTGGGATAGCAACTTGGCCATCATCACGCGTCGCTCGGGGGTGGGAATTTTCCGCATGAGCAACTGGTAATCCGTCAACTGAACGGCGTTGGCCACGGGATAAGCCAGTCTTTTCAACAGGGCCCCATCCTCGGGGTTGAGTCGGGGGTCTTTGTAGATCGTTTCGATGCTGTCCTTGGGAAAAATGAACGGGTAATCCACATAGGTTCCGAAGCCCATGCCATACAGGCCGCTGTAAAGTTTTTGCCGCGTCTCCGGCTTCAAAGACATCAAAAAATCCTCGTCAGGTGTAAGCACCGTGTTCGATCCGAGAACCGAGACATGGGAAGGCGTCAATTGCGAATCAACCTGTTCTTTGGTCAATCCATTGGCGAGGAGCAACTCTCTGATCTGCTGCTCGTTCAGCCCGTTGAAATCCAGGGTCTCCGGTTCGGGATTCTTTTCCATCGCCAGATATTCCGAGGGACGTTCCAGTTTGATGTTCTGCGTGAGCAGTTCGCCCCAAGGCCCCTTGTGTGTGAACATGTCCTTGTCCTGCACATCCGGGTCGGGAATGTCATTTTTCGCAAAAGAATACGACTTCGGCTTCACGTCCATAATCCTGGTGGAGACAACCGCCGTGCCCGCCATGAGAAACAAGCTGAAGATGATAAGCCCCGTCAGGCTGAACCGGAAAGAATTTACCGGATCGGGTTCATTGCCTTTTTTTAATTTTGCCATAAGCGTTAGGAAAATGAGCATCAATCCTAACTTTCAAATCAAATAAGGCAAGTTGCATTCATGCCAAATTACGAACCATTACGGCAAGCACCGGCTGAATTAGTTTTCTAAAAATTGATTTTTTTTTGGGATTTGCCTAAAAACTTTCTGGTGCAAACTGCATCCGTGGGTAGCATGAACGGGATATGATTTTATTACTTAAAACTCTGCTGGCGATAACAACTGGATGGGTGCTTCTGGCATTATGAGCCGATTCGGTTATCTGCATGATCGGTTGTTCGGCTTTTCCCTGGCGGCTTATGCGGTCAACCGGTTGATGGTATTGCCGCATCTGGCCGGATTCTTTCATTCGCATCTGCATTGGGCGTGGCCGTTTTTACATTCGCATTTTGACGATTTATTGCTGATGCCCGCTGCACTGCCGGTCGTTCTGTGGCTTCAACGGCAGTTTGGATTGCGAAACCATGATCGCCCACCAACAATGCCGGAGATGTTTTCGCACCTTGCCATCTGGTCGGTGATGTGCAAAATCGTTGGTCCATTTTATCTGCATATCGGCGTGGCCGATCCATGGGACGTTTTGTTTTTTTCCGGTGGCGGCATTGCGGCATGTCTTTGGTGGAATCGTCCCGTCATGCAACCCCGCCCGGTGTGATCATGAACTTTGACCGGCTGGCGGCACATTATCACTGGCTGGAAACCATTTGCGCCGGCGGATTGATGCAACGCTGCCGGACAACATTCCTCCCGCGCACGCAAAATTCCCGCCGCGCCTTGCTGGTTGGCGAGGGAACCGGAAGATTTCTGGTGGAGCTGTTGCGCTGCAATCCTGAAATCCAAATCACCTGTGTCGAACATTGCGAAGGAATGATCAAGCAGGCTCGAGAACGCCTGACCAGTGAAGGGCAGGATGGTTCGCGCGTTCAATTCAAACACATGGACGCTTTAGATTGGATGCCGCCGTCGGAGAAATACGACCTGGTGGTCACCAATTTCTTCCTCGATTGTTTTCGCCCAGAACAACTTCAAAAACTTGTGCCGCGGCTGGCAGAAAGCACTACGACTGAAGCCATCTGGTTGCTCGCCGATTTCCGGGTGCCGGAACGAGGTTGGAAACGATGGCGCGCAAATATGATCCTGGCCATGCTTTATGCTTTCTTCAAACTGGCCGCTTCATTGTCCGTAAGCCGGCTCACTCCGCCGGACACTTATCTGGTAAATGCCGGGTTCAATCTGATGGACCGCAGATTTGCCAGTCTTGGTTTTGCACATTCGGATTTTTGGAAGCGGACCGCCACATGAACTTGTCAAAATTGAACCACCTTTTGGAGCGGCTGCCTGCACGCGGACGCACGGTTCTGTTTTCCTGCGTGTATGGTTTAAGCGCGGGAGCGGCGGCGGTCTCGTTTCAGCTTGGCATCAACTGGCTTTACCGGCTGGGGCTGGTCCAGTTGGCGCATCAGTCGAAAATGGTTTTTCTTTTCGGCAGTCTTGCCGTGTTGGTCGGCTCATCGCTGCTGGTCGGCTGGCTGTTGAATTCATTTTGCAAGGAGGCTGCAGGCAGCGGCATTCCGCAACTCAAGCTCGCCTTCTGGAAAGATTTCGGTTTTGTGCCGTGGCGTATTGCGTGGGTGAAATTTCTGGCTGGTATCATCAGCATCGGTGGCGGGTCCAGTCTCGGACGCGAAGGCCCCAGTGTGCAAATCAGTGGAACGCTCGCCTCCAATCTTGCCGGTCTGACTGGCGAAGCGAAACAAAACCGTCGCGCCGCTTCAGCGGCGGGGGCGGCAGCGGGACTGGCTGCAGCCTTCAATGCGCCACTTGCAGCAACAACCTTTGTGCTGGAGGAAATTATCGGCGACTTGAACAGCCGCCTGCTCGGTTCCGTGCTACTGGCCTCGGTTCTCGGCGCGCTCGTGGTGCATGGCATCATCGGCAAGCAGCCTTCATTTACCCTGACCGGCGTGGAATCTCCGACATGGATCGGTTATTTACTGACGCCAATCGTAGCGGCTATTTCCAGTCTTGCCGGCGTCCATTTCCAGCGGTTGTCGCTTGGTTTGCGTTTGCGTGTAAAACAAAACACAAAAATACCGGTCTGGCTCATTCCGGTTCTGGGCGCGTTGATCACATGGGTTCTAGGCGTGACGGTTTATTTGCGGACAGGACATCTTGGAGTATTTGGACTCGGTTACAATGACCTGTCCAGCGCGCTTGCGGGCGACATCGGCTGGCAATTGGCGGGGGTTCTGTTGATTACCAAATTTGCCGCCACGTTCAGTTGTTATGGCTTCGGCGGATGTGGTGGCATTTTTTCACCGACCTTGTTCTTTGGCGGAATGATTGGAGTGATTATCGCCGGTTTGTTGAACTTGGAATTCGACGTGACACGAGGGGACATGTTGACGCTGGCAGTCGTCGGCATGAGCGCATGTCTTGGTGCGGTCGTATGGGCACCGGTGACCGGAATCCTGATCGTGTTCGAGATGACGCAGGAATTTTCCTATGTTCCAGCATTGATGCTGGGTGCGCTGGTGAGCCAGACCATTGCACGCCGGATGAACCGGCATAACTTCTACGACGCATTGCTGGAACAGGACGGACATCGCATCGAGCACGTCCGCCCGCCGCGCGACCTGCAAAGCTGGGAGCAATTTCCGGTTTCTGCCATTGCCAACTTCAAGCCCTTGATCGTCACCAATCTGGGTGAAGCCGAACTCCGTAAAACCTTGGCATCCCATCCCTACATGCAATTTCCCGTCGTTCTGGAAGATAAATTGCTGGGCGTGCTCACCCGCACCGAGGCAGAAAAGGCGTTTAAGGCAAATAGAAGACCGGCTTTGGAACCTGCCACAACCTGTCTGCGGGAGGAAACCATAGGCAAGTTGCAAAATCTATTGATTGAATCAAACACACAATTTGTCGTGGTGTTGGACCGCCCGGAAGGTCAAGTCGTCGGGTTGGTGACCCTGCACGACCTGCTTCGCGCGCAAACCATGATGGCTCAACGCTCCAAAGGAGATGTTTGAGGTAGCAGCCGGAAATTAAGATTTCAATGGCGATTATGCCTTGCGAGATTTGTTAATGAAGGCACCATAATGTTTTTGGGCGCAATCGGGGCAGATGCTATGAGTGAAGTCAGCCTGAGAGTGCCTTGAAATGTAAGTCTCAATATGCTGCCATTCCTTCTGCTCGGTTCGGATTTTTTTGCAAAAGCTGCAAATCGGCAGCAGCCCTTCCAGGCGTTTAACTTCTTGTGCCAATCGCACCGTTCTGTTGATAAAAAAGGCGATGGTCAGCAGGACGGCCACGCGAATGACCGCGTTGACAATTGCCAATGCCAGATTTGGCGTAGCATCCCAAATAAAGACAAATGCAAAGCGAACCAGCGGCTGGATGACGGCCAAAGCATAACTTAAACGCGGGTTGGAAAATTGCGCTGCAAGGACAACTGGAATGATAAAAGCGATGGGAAACTGGACGAGTGGACCGCTGACGAAGTCAATGGCGAGAAGTATTGCGGCAAGCCCAATTTGGGTCTGTGGCAAACCCAAAAAACGGACATGCCAAGGCTTTGGTGTTAATTGTTTCAGCGATGGAATCATGCAATCTCTGTTGCTCACAAGAATTAAGCCGATTCAAACCATGAAGCCAGTATTTTTCTTCTTTCCCATGAGATTGCACGATTGATAAAACGGGGCAAGCAGATATATTCGCTGAAAACATAAAACCAAGCCAAGTGTCTCTGGCCGGGTCAACTATGAATATTTTCGGGGATAAACGAAGGCCCACCGACCATCAGAAGCGAATCCGATTTATCACCGGATTGTGTTTGATTCTCATCATGGCGTTGACCATTTTGATAATGGTTATTTTGAACCGGCGTTGAGTCGACCGCCTTGAAGCCGATCCATCTGAGACATTGCGGAATTGTGATGATTGGTTTTTACCAAATTAAAATCCTCTCATTGAAGACATGGAATTTGACAGACTCGATTTTGTATGAAAAAGACTGATAAAATAATCCTCACGCCACAACAAAAACGAAGTTTGTTTATTACCCGGCTGTGCATTGTCATCCTCACGTCGTTGACAGCTGTTCTTTTCTGGCTTTTGGTTCATGATTAACCCCTGCAAAAATGCAATTAGACATAAAAAGAGACCAGTTGATGCTCATCTGGAGCGATGTGGGGGAGGCATTGGAGATAATGGCGGGTTTCGAGAAAAATAAAACAAAACCCGTCGATGTCAGAAAGAGAGCCAAAACCGGCCTTCATCATTTAACCCGCGCCAATAAGATGTTGACCAAGCTTGCAGGCATGAAAAAAACAAGAAGAGTTTCAAGCTGATACACTGCCAAAAAGGATGGAGTTCAAATCCGACGCGTGGTCGGGATGTTGGTCCGTCTGCCTTTTCATGCGCCGTTCTGCGTGGTGATTTCCGCATAAGGCAATTCCGATTTGCCCTGTCCGGCGGATTCAAAATAATAGGCTAGCGGAGATTTGGTTTGCAGCACGGCCATCACGCCCGCCAACTGGCTCACGTCCATGTCCACGTTCACTTGCACTGATTGTTTCCCCACCACATATGTTGGCGGATGCAACGTCGAACCCGTCGGGAAAAACTTGATGACGAAGACACCTCGGATATCAAGGTCGGTGCAGGTTCCGGAGACGTTCAACTGAGCCAGTTCCTTGCCGGCAAGATTGCCGTTGGCCGGCGGCAACCCGCTTTGACCGCCATGAACAACAAGGTCATAATTGGTGATGGGAACATGAAATGTTTTTGGGGTTACAATTTTTCCTTTTGCACGCATGGTTCGTTTTAGTTGCTTGTGGTGGTTGCGATAAATTTAATCAATCCACGCAGGCGTCGGGCAG
>PKZR01000353.1 GCA_003133815.1 Limisphaerales bacterium
GACGGCCCATGCCGCCGTAGCTATCCACGATGATCTTGCGGCCGGTCAAACCAGTGTCGCCCTGCGGTCCGCCGACGACGAAACGGCCGGTCGGGTTGATGAGAAATTCAGTTTTGTTCGTCAGCATCTTGGCCGGCAAAACTTTCTTGATGACCTGCTCAATGCAGAATTTTTCGATCTCGGCGTGCTCGACATCGGCCGCGTGCTGCGTGGAGATGACGACGTTGGAAATGGAAACCGGCTTGCCGTTTTCGTAAACGACGGAAACCTGCGATTTCGCGTCCGGGCGGAGCCACGGCACTTTGCCGCTCTTGCGAATCTTCGTCAGCTCGCGGCCGAGGCGATGTGCGAACATGATCGGGGCGGGCATCAGCTCCGGCGTTTCGTTGCTGGCATAACCGAACATCAAACCCTGATCACCGGCACCCTGCTTCGCTGTCTTTTTGCCTTTGGCTTTTTTCGCATCCACGCCTTGCGCGATGTCGGGCGACTGCTGCGTCACGATGACGTTGACAAAAACCTTGTCCGCATGAAACACATCATCGTCGTTCACGTAGCCGATTTCGCGGATGGCTTCGCGCGCGAGCTTCACGAAGTCGAGCTTGGCCTTCGTGGTGATTTCCCCGCCGATGATGGCGATGTTCGACTTCACGTAAGTTTCGCAGGCGACGCGCGAAAATTTGTCCTGCGACAAACAGGCGTCGAGGACGGCGTCAGAAATGGTATCAGCGACTTTGTCCGGATGGCCTTCGCCGACGGACTCGGATGAGAAGATGTAAGAGCTCATGGAATATTTTTTAATGTTTCACGCCAACAACATATTGACGTATCAAGATAGGATGATATAAAGAAATCGGAACGCGTCAATCGCTTTCTCAAAAAAGTTCGGCGCACCAAATAATCCATGACCTCAACCCTGAAATCTTTGCGGGCTCTTTCCGACCCGACGCGGCTGCGCATCGTCGCTCTGCTGGAAAAGGACGAATTGTCGGTCAACGAACTGCAGGAAGTCACTCGTCTCGGCCAGTCGCGCATCTCCACGCACCTCGGCTTGCTCGCAGATTGCGCGCTCGTGAAATCGCGGCGCGACGGCAAACGAACGTTTTACAAACTCAATCCGCAGGCCGATTCCGTAGCCAGCGAATTCATTCAACTGGCCATTCGCGGCGCAAAGGAACTCGCCGAACACACCGGAGACCAGATCAATTTGAAGCGTGTGCTCGGCCGCCGGAAAGAACAGGCCCAGGTTTTCTTCAACCAAGTCGCCGGCCGTTTCGACCGCGTTTATGGCCCCGGCCGCTCGTGGCAGGCGTTTGGACATTTGTTGTTGCGAATGTTGCCGCCTATTGTCGTCGCGGACTTGGGCGCGGGCGAAGGCTTGTTGAGCGAACTCCTCGCGCGTCGCGCCAAAAAAGTCATCGCCGTAGACAACTCGGAAAAAATCGTCGCGTTCGGCGCGGCCAAGGCGAAAAAAAATCATCTGAAGAATTTGGAGTTTCGCCTGGGTGATTTGCAAAACCCGCCGATTGAAGCCAGCAGCGTGGACCTCGTGATTTTGAGCCAGGCGTTGCATCACGCGGAAGATCCCGCCGCTGCGCTGGCAAGCGCGGCGAAATTATTAAAACCCGGCGGCCAGATTTTGCTGCTCGATTTGCTCAAGCATAATTTTGAGAAAGCGCATGAACTTTACGGCGACCGTTGGCTCGGTTTTGCCGAAAGCGATTTGCATCACTGGCTCGAAGCCGCTGGTTTCAAGAAAATCGAAATCAGCATCGTCGCCGCCGAGGAACAGCCGCCGCATTTTCAGACCATTCTGGCGAGCGGGGAAAAATAATTTCGCGCGAAGACCGCGAAGTCTGCGAAGGAAATTCGTTTTCCATTTCGCTGCCCTCGCGTCCTTCGCGCGACAAAATATTAGGCTCAAGCCACAATCAAGTTCACCATCCGCTTCGGCACGATGATGACTTTCTTGATGACTTTGCCGGCGATGAAGGTTTGCACTTTTTCCGACGCTTTCGCCGCAGCTTCCAACGTCGCATTGTCGGCATCCACGGCGACTTTGATCGTGTCGCGGAACTTGCCGTTCACCTGCACGGGAATCTCGATCTCGCTCTCGACGAGCAAGGCCGCGTCGAACTTCGGCCATGGCGCGTAGGCGAGCGACGGCGCGATTTGTCCAAACGTGGCATGCAGCCGCGCCCAAAGTTCTTCCGCGATGTGCGGCGCGAACGGCGCGAGCAGTTGCAGAAAAGTTTTCATCACGGACAACGGCTTCGTCTGCCACGTCATCGCCTCGTTGATGAATACCATCATCGCGGAAATCGCCGTGTTGAAGCGCATGCCGTCCAAATCTTCCGTGACTTTTTTGATGCACGCGTGCAGCGCCTTGAGCTGCGCCGGCGTGGCGTCCATGTCAACAATTCCGCTATCGAGAATGACTAAATCCAGCAACTCGTCTTGGTTCTGCGCGGTCGTTTCCGCCTGCTCAAAGGCTGTTTCAGATTTTTCATCCACGAACAGCCGCCAGGCGCGGCCGAGGAAACGATACACGCCCTCGACGCCTTTCGTGTTCCACGGCTTCGTGTCCTGCAAGGGCCCCATGAACATTTCGTAAAGGCGAAACGCATCGGCGCCATATTCCACCAGCACGTCGTCGGGGTTCACCACGTTGCCGCGCGACTTGGACATCTTCTGTCCGTCTTCGCCGAGAATCAGACCTTGGTTGACGAGCTTGTAAAACGGCTCGGGCGTGGAAACGTAGCCGAGATCAAATAGAACTTTGTGCCAGAACCGTGCGTAAAGCAGATGGAGAACGGCGTGTTCCGTGCCGCCGACGTATAAATCCACGCCGGCAGCTTTGCCGTTGGACGCCATCCAATAATTATCCGCGTCTTTGCCGACAAAGGACTGCGCATTCTTGGCGTCGGTGTAGCGGAGATAATACCAGCATGAACCAGCCCATTGCGGCATGGTGTTGGTTTCGCGCGTCGCACCGGGAATTTCATTCAGCCAGTCCTTCGCGCGGGCCAACGGTGGCTCGCCTCCCGGAGTGGGCTTGTAATCTTCCAGCGTGGGCGGCAGCA
>PKZR01000230.1 GCA_003133815.1 Limisphaerales bacterium
TTCCAGCACGCGCAATTCGTTCCGCGAATTTTTGTTCAAGCCGATCTCGCCGATGCCGAGCACGTTCGGGCGATTGAGAAATTTTGGAATCAATGCGATGACTTCCTCTGCGAGCTTCACATTCTCGGCTTCCTTGGAATTGATGCAAAGCCAGCAGAAATGTTTGATGCCGAATTTTGCCGCGCGCTTCGGCTCGTATTCGGTGAGCTGGGAAAAATAATCGTAAAATCCGGCGGCCGAACTGCGGTCGAAACCCGCCCAGAACGCCGGTTCGCAAACCGCCTCGCAGCCGGCGACCGCCATGGCCGCGTAATCATCCGTCGTGCGGCTAACCATGTGGGCATGCGGCTCTATGTATTTCATTTTATAAACGCGCCGCAGGCTCCTTTGACTGTCGCCTTGGCGATTGGCTTACTCGTCGGGTCGCTGAACGCAAGTAAAACATTCTTCGCCTTGTTCATTTTTTTCCCATCCAGCTTGGTAAGCGCGGAGCGAAAAGCTTCCAGGCGGAAATCGTCTTTTCCATCTGCTCGCTCCACGCGATCAAGGAAGGCGGCGAGCTCAATCAGTTTGTGGCGCGCGTCGAGAAAATAAAGATCGAGGATTTGCTGCTTTGTCATAAATAGTCAAATGAGTGTAGCAACGGACGTGAGTCCGCTCAAATTAAGAATTAGCCTGTTCACGCCTGCTGCTACGCCAGTTTCGGGAAAAATTCCATCGCCGTCCTGCACGTTGCCGCGCTCAATTCTTCCAGCGGACAATTTTTCACCTGCGCGATGACTTCAGAAATTTCTTTGACATAAGCAGGTTCGCAGCGTTTGCCGCGATATGGCACGGGCGCGAGATACGGGCAATCGGTTTCCAGCATGAATTTGTCCGGCGGCGCGGCGGCGACGCAATCACGGACATTCTGAGCGTTCTTGAATGTGACGATGCCGGTGAAGCTCACAAGCGAGCCGATTTCAAAAACCCTTTTCATGCGCTCAACCGTCTCGCCAAAACAATGGAACACGCCGCGCGTCTTGCCGATGAACGGTTTCATCTGCGCGATGGTGTCGTCGAACGCCGTGCGCTGATGGATGATGCAGTTCAGTCCGAATTCGGCGGCGACCTCCATCTGCTGCCGGAAAATGTCCGCCTGTCTTTCTTTGTAGCGCGCGTCATCGGCAGCGATAAATTCCGGCTTCTCGCTGGGCAGATGGTGATAATCCAACCCGGTCTCACCGATGGCGACAACTTTTGGATGTTTCGAAAATTCGCGCAGGGCAGGGCGCATATCTTTCGGCGCTTTCAACGCCTCGGTCGGATGCCAGCCGACGGCGGCGTAGACATTTTCAAATTTCTCCGTCAGACGGATGGCGCGTTCGCTGCTGTCTAGGCTCGTTCCGATGGAAATGATTTTGGCGATGCCGGCGGCCTGCGCGCGTGCGACGACTTCCGCCAAATCCGGCGCGTAGTCGGGATAATCCAGATGCGCGTGCGTGTCAAAAAAGACGTTCATGCTGGCCGTCACCAAGCCACGCCGCCCATGGACTGTCAACTAGAATGATGAGAGCAGGAAGGTTTTTTCCATCAACTCTCAACTAAAAACCCTCAACCGGCTTTCAGTGTTTCAAGGCACAATCTTAGAGATTTCGCTGCTGTAATTTCCCTCGCCGCCGGAGCCGATGGCGCGCACCTTCACCCAGATGCGCGACCCGCTGGTGAGGTTCGGCAACACCGCCAACGACTTTGTCACGCTCTTGGTCTTGGACCAGCTCGTGGCCGTGAACGGATCGGGGCTGGTCTGCACCTCGTAGGTTTTGGCGTAGGGCACCGGGTCCCATTGCGCCTTCAGTTCGCCGTCATGGTCGCCCGCCGTCACCGACAGGTTCATCACCTGCGCCGGCACGCCTGACGGGGTTTTGGACGCGCGCGAGCTGAAATTCGCGCTCTTGATGGCCGCCACCGGGTCGGCAGTGGTGGCCGCCGTCAGCTCCACATAATTGCCACGTTGCGTCAGCGCCAGTTCCAGCGCCGCGCGCGCCGTGTCCTTGTTGGTGGTGGCCAGCTTGGCTGCGGCCTGCGCGGTGTTGAACGCCCCCAGCGCCGTGCCATAGGACGCACGCACCGCGGTGAACGCCGTCACCGGCGGCAGCGGCGTGGTGAAGTTGGGGTTGTCCGTCATCGCCGTCTCATGCGACTGCGCAAACGTGTGCAGGTCGCTGTCGGGCTTCTTGTTGAGTTCCAATTTTACTTTTGATTTTTTCATAAGTTTAAACCGTTGCGTTTGTTGGCGGACGGCGGCCTCGCAATTCTCCCCCTCTCTCCCCGCTTGGCAGGGCTGCAGAGAAGCGAAACTTCGTCCGTTATTTTCTCCGCCGGCACCTGCCGTCGGATTGACTGCAAATTAATCATGTTTTCAGATTCCTTCCCATTGCTGTTTCGAGGTAAATTCGCAATCGCCTGCGGACAACGTTTCCAAGCCGTGAAACCCGGGGCCACGACCTGCCGATGAAGCGGGATCATCTTCCCGCGACGTGCCACAACCATTCCACGACGTTTCATTGTCATCCCGCTTCAT
>PKZR01000245.1 GCA_003133815.1 Limisphaerales bacterium
TTGAAAACCTCGCTTTATTCAGCGTCTCCTAAGGTCACTCAAGAAAACTGGCGGAACGGGTAAGTTCAGGACATTTCAATCCCCACCGGGCAATGGTCGCTGCCCAAAACTTTCGGCAGGATGCAGGCGCTTTTCAATCGCGGGCGCAGTGCCTTGGAGATCAGAAAATAATCCAGCCGCCATCCGATGTTGCGCGAGCGAGCGCCGCTGAAGACGCTCCACCATGTGTAATGCCCGCCCCCTTTTACAAATTCGCGGAACGTGTCCACAAAGCCGGCGTCCACAAACGCGGTGAAACCGTTGCGCTCCTCGATGGTGAATCCATGGTTGCGGACGTTGGCCTTGGGATTGGCGAGGTCAATTTCAGTGTGCGCCACGTTGAGGTCGCCGCAAAAGATCACGGGTTTTTTCTTCTCCAGCTTTTTCAGGTAACGCAGGAAATCCTTGTCCCAAACCTGACGGTAAGGCAGCCGCTCCAGTTCGCGCTTGGAGTTGGGCGTGTAAACGTTCACGAGAAAAAAGTCCTTGTATTCGGCGGCGAGCACGCGGCCTTCGCGGTCATGTTCGACGATGCCAACGTGAGGCGTGACATTGAGCGGGCGTTCCTTCGTGAAAATGGCCGTGCCGGAATAGCCTTTCTTTTCCGCGCAATTCCAGAACGTGGCGTAGCTGGCGGCCCAAAGATGTTCAACCTGGTCGGGCGTGCATTTCGTTTCCTGCAAACACAGCACATCGGGCTGCTCGGCGTCGAGAAATTCCAGAAAGTTTTTCTTAAGCACGGCGCGGAGGCCGTTGACGTTCCACGAAATCAGTTTCATGCGCAAAGAATAAACCACGGATGGACACTGATAAACACGGATGTTTAGAAATTATGCTCATCCTCAATTGCCCATTGCGAGAATGAGCATGATGAAGAGGATGATTAGGATTTAGGCACATTGACGCTGGCTGCGAAGACGGCTACCTTGTTGCCAGTTAAAAATGATTGCCAACCTTGCTAGCAAACCAACGACCGCGCCGGCGTTCCGCACCGGTGACGAGCGGCTGGTGAAACTCACGCCAAACGCGGCCAAAAAAGTTTCGTCACTGCTGACCAAGCAGGGACGCCCCGGCGGCGTGCTACGCGTGGCGGTGGTCGGCGGCGGCTGCTCCGGCCTGCAATACAAGATGGATTTGCAGGACTCGCCGGCCAACCGCGACATTCTGGTTGAATCGGGCGGCGTTCGCGTGGTCGTGGATCCCAAGAGCGCGCTTTACGTCACCGGCAGCGAGCTGGATTACATCGAGGCGTTGCAGGACGGCGGGTTCAAGGTGAAAAATCCGAACGCGGCCACGAGCTGTTCCTGCGGCGAGAGTTTCAGCGCATGATCGGTTGAAAGCAGATTGTTGATGGTCTTTCCATGACGGATAATTTTGCACTGCTGAACGAGCCGCGCCGCCCGTGGATCGAGCCTGAACTGCTCAAGGAAAAATTCCGCGCGCTTTCCGCAAATGCACATCCCGACAAGATTCATTCCGCCAGCGAAGCCGACAAATCCGCCGCCGCAAAACAGTTTTCGGAGTTGAACGCCGCCTACAACTGCCTGCTTGATCCCAAGCTGCGCCTGCTACATCTGCTCGAACTTGAACTCGGATCCAGGCCGAAGGACATCCACCAGATTCCCGCCGCGCTCGCGGATTTGTTTGCCGGGATCGCGTCGGTCTGCCACAAGGCCGATGATTTTCTTGCAGAAAAAAACAGGGCGACGTCTCCGCTGCTGCAAGTCAGGTTGTTTGAACGCGCGCAGGAATGGATCGGGCAGTTGAACCTGTTCCAAAGAAAACTCGACGGACTTCGGGATAAATTGACGAATGAATTAAAGACGCTGGATGAAAAATGGATTGAGAATCATTTTGACACGCGCGGCGAACTGTTAAAAAAAATGGAGGAGCTTTACCGGCTGTTCGGTTATTTTAACCGCTGGAACAACCAGCTCCGGGAGCGGGCTTTCCAATTGTCGTTATGAAAATCGTGCGCATCTTCATTCTGCTTGCATGGCTGTCCAGGGCCGCATCCGCCGCCGAAAGCTGGCAAGGCGCCCTGAGCGCGATGCCGCTCGACATCCCGCAAAGCGGGTTCACGGAATTGAACCGGACGAATTGCGTGTCGCTGATGTTGAATGCATTTCAATCTAACAGCGTCGTGAAGGCGCTTGTCTTCATGCCGGGCGCGACGGATGAATTTTACTTTTTCCGGCGCGCGCACGCGACGCTCACCAATTTAAACCCATCGCTGCTCGACGCAGTGACGGCGTTGACAAACCAGACTTACATCCAGGCCACGTTCCAGCCGCCGCTGCTGGTGCTGCATACGACGGAGGATGCGCTCGACGGATTTGTCACCGTCAAACACGAATCCACCGCCGCAAAATTGCGGCAGCGGATTGTGCCAGACCGCCTCGTTTTCAACGACGCGGACTGGGGCAAAGTGAGGGAGATGTTGAACAGAAAATTGAGCATTGGTTTGCGACCATGGCCGACCGCGCTGGAAACATGGCATTTTTACCGGCACAGCTTTGCAGCCTGTGGCGTGACCCAATGGGAAATGCTCGAATGCGTTGCCTTGGCGGGCAAGACGACCTACACCGTGAACTGGCTCACGGCGGAATATCAGCCGGACGAGCGTGCAGGCGTTGTGCCCAAAGTGGAAGCATTCCCGAAATATTAGCCCATTAATAAGGGCTTCTCAAATTTTCGCGGCGGTGTTTAGGGATTCGCGACGCTTGCCGGTGCAAGCTTGACCAATTCAATGCCGTTGCCGGTTCCGAGGTTGCGGCTGTATTTTTTGTCTATGGAGTTGTTCCAGTATTCATGCACGCCGAGGCTTTGCAGGCGGACGCCGTCCGGTTTGTAAACCGTGCCTGACGGCGGATTGTCAGCCTGTGCCGCCTCGTAAAGATGGCGGTCGGCGTTCTTGATCAGCGGCATTTCTGATCGCAGGAAATCCAGCCCGACCGATTCGAGCGCGACGGGATCCTGCGAGGCGAAGAAGCTGGATGGCCAGTGGCCATTGAACGGAGCGAGCTGCCATTTGTGCGGTGGGCTGTTCCAGCGGTCACCGGAATAGAGTCCGTCAATGATGTTCAGGACGGTTTTGCCGTCGATGTTCGTGCTGCCATACATGTCAACGAGCTGGTTATAGCTGGCCATGGGATAATCCCAGTCGTGAAGCAGTTTGTGCTGGGAGGCGCGCTTGTTGCCGATGATGCCCCAGTTGCTTTTGAAAATCATGGTGACGGAGGCGTTGCCATAATCCGTTTTATCAACCCCATCTTGATAAGTTTCAGCCGGCGTGCAATGCCGCTTCAATAGCGCCATCGTGATTAGGTATTTGGAGTTAACGATGGTGGTGGACATGGAGGTTTCGGTCGGGCCGGAGGCGGAGTATGAAAATGCGTTTGGCGTGAAGCCGCCGAGGTTGCTGTCATAATCCACATTCGGAAATGTCGCATGGCAGTAATTTGAAATCGCCGAGCATTTGTTTTCCCTGGCCGGATCGCAAAGGGTGATGTCCGCCTGATTCACTCCAAATTCGTTGACCAGTCCGTCCAGCAACGCATAGACCGACTGGGGCGAGGCGTCAATGGCGTTCGATTTGCCGCCGTTGTTCAAATTGAGCTTGATGGCGATTTTTTCACCCTTCACATACGGCGTTCCGCCGTTTTTGTATCGGAACAAAACTTCCCAGGCATTGCTGATGGACGGCTGTCCAGCGACCGAACAAATGACATTATTCAGGATTTTTGTGATCTTGGCCTGATCATTAAAATTGCTGGACCACCAATACTTTGAAGAACCATCCCAATTGCAGGCGCTCAAATCATAACTCCAGGCCACGCGGCCCGGGAAAATTCCGCGCGCTTTTCCGACGGGCTGGTTCGGTCCCATGGACGGGGTGAATGTCCCGGTGTTTTCGGCGTATGCCTTGGTTTCGTTCATGTTCGTGATAACCGCAGAGCACACCAGCCCGATCATCAGGCAAACTGCCGCCGCCGAGTAACGGTGTTGATATAGAAACTTTCGGGCATTGCGGAAGGCGGAAACCACGCCGAAGAAGCTCAAAAAATAGGCGGCTCCGCCAAAGGCGATGGGCGCGCCGACCTGCTGGCATGGATATTCCGCACGAGACGGCTTGGGAATAACCCGGACGAGATACCAGATGAGCGCGGCCAGCCCGAGGATTGGAAAAAACCATCGGACCCAGCGGCAGTTGCGATTCAGCCCGATCACCCGGCCGGTCTTGCCACAAACGAGTAACGAACCTTTTTGAATTGGCATATCTTGCCTTTCCTTTTTGAGAATGGCGGAATGCCAATTCTTCTTTAAAGGGATTTTTATTTCTTAATAAAAATTACTTGCAAATGTCGCTGCCAGCTACGCTTAAATTGGCAAATGCACAACCGAATTTGTCCTGAATTAAATGTCTGAAATTCAGATGCGTGCCGCGTAGGCTTGCAAATTTACAGAGGGGGAGTTTGCGATCCCAATTTATTTCGCGGGATTCACCAACTTGATTAATTAACTACGGCAAATCTTTTCCCGTTGTGGTAACGGTTAGCTTGCCGTGCTTCACACCTTTGGCGGCTATGAGTTCATCGGCGATCTTGCGGATGATGCTGGCCTTGCCGCGCACAATCAATACTTCCAGGCAATTGTGGTGATCGAGATGGACGTGGACGGTGGAAAGAATCGCGTCGTGATGATCATGCTGGATGTCGGTGAGGCTCGCCTGCAAATGCGGCTTGTGATGGTCATAGACAAGCGTGATGGTGCCGGCGATCTCGCCGGAGTCGGATTTCTGCCGATGTTCGACAATCTGGGCGCGGATCATGTCTGCGACCGCGAGTGAGCGGTTGTCGTAGCCCTTCTCATGCATCATTTCATCCAGTTGCTCGAGCAGGGCGGGCGGCAGGGAAACGGTGAATCGCGTGGCAATTTCTTTTTTCATGCAACGTGCAAGACGTTAACAAAGTAAATACGCACGTCAACCCGGCTGCGAATGGCAATTTTGGTGTTACGAAAAGCAAGAAACGTGTGAAGATTTTGATTGCGCGGCTACGGCAAAGACGGAAAATTGAAACATGCACAAAACGGATGGTTTTACTGATGGCAAGACGACGGCGATTATCTGCACTGCTTTGCTAAAGACGTATAAGCTGCTGAAACCCGATTATTGCCATCTGCGTTAATTTACATGGCACCAATTACTTCATCTCCAGATTCGGTTCCAACGCTGATTTCTGATGTTCCGGACAGATTGCGCAGTCGTGTTTTTTCGATGTATGCGTTGCTCATTGGCATCAATGCCGGGGCATGGATCTGGGCGCTGGTTGCGTTTCATCATTATCCGGTCCTGCTGGGAACAGCGCTTCTGGCTTACACGTTTGGCCTTCGTCATGCGGTGGATGCCGATCACATCGCGGCAATTGACAACGTGACACGCAAATTGATGCAGCAGGGAAAGCGGCCGGTTGCCGTCGGTTTCTTTTTTTCGCTTGGCCATTCGACCATCGTATTTGGCCTGTCGGTTGTGATCGCCCTGACGTCTGTCGCGATCAAGGGCCGGTTCAACCTCTTTCAATCCATCGGTGGAATGATCGGGACCGCCGTTTCCGCATTCTTCCTGCTGGCCATTGCTCTCGCCAATGTCATCGTCCTCATTTCAGTCTATCGGACCTTTCAACACGTCAAGCGCGGGGGCGATTTTGTTGATGAGGATCTCAATCTGGTTCTTGCCCAGCGCGGATTCTTCGGACGGATCTTCCGGAATTTGTTCCAGTTGATTGAGCATAGCTGGCAGATGTATCCCGTCGGATTTCTGTTCGGCTTGGGTTTTGACACGGCAACGGAAGTGGGGTTGCTCGGAATTTCGGCGACGGAAGCGACCAAAGGACTCCCGATCTGGTCAATACTCATTTTCCCTGCGCTGTTCATGGCCGGCATGGCATTGGTCGACTCGACCGACAGCATCCTGATGCTCGGCGCGTATGGCTGGGCCTTCGTCAAACCGATCCGCAAACTTTATTACAACATGACCGTCACCTTTGTTTCGGTTGTTGTGGCGTTGCTGATCGGAGGGATCGAGGTGCTGGGCCTGATTGGCGGACAACTTAAAATGCAGGGTGCCATCTGGGACATAATTGGCACACTGAACAATAACTTCGGTGTCATCGGTTTTATCATTATCGGAGTCTTCGCGGCAAGCTGGATAATTTCAATCGTCATCTATCGAATGAATCGCTACGACGAAATTGAGGTTCGCATCAGTCCCGCCGATTGAACATCGCGCCTATTCCAATTCCACCGCGCCCGCCAGATGCCATCTTCCTAAATCCGAAATGGACTTTACGCTGCTGGTTTCAACGCTTGATTCAAGCTGCCGCGACGATAGCCCTGCAAATCCAGCGTGACGTACGCGTAGCCGATTTGTTTCAGCGCCCCGGCGATTTTGTCCGCCACGCCATCGGCGAGAAAATTTTGCAGTTCCCCCGGGCCGACCTCGATGCGGGCGAGGGACATTTCCAATTTGGAATTTCCAATTGCCAATTTGCCGGCCGCCTGTGCTCCCCCGCTGTCAATTGGAGATTGAAAATTGGAAATTGGAAATTGATGGTGCCGCACACGCACGTCGTGGAAGCCGAGGTCGCGCAAAACGTATTCCGCCTGCTCGATCATGTTCAGTTTTTCCGGCGTTACCGTTTCACCATACGGCACGCGCGAACTCAGGCAGGCCATCTGCGGCTTGTCCGCCGTCGGCAGGCCAAGCTGGGCGGAGAGCTCGCGGATTTCTGTTTTCGTTAACCCGGCTTCCTTGAGCGGCGCGCGCACTAGAAACTCCGCCGCCGCCTGTGCGCCCGGCCGGAAATCGCCGATGTCGCTGGCGTTTTCGCCGTAGGCAATCACCGCAAAATTCTCCGCCCTCGCGAGCGGCGTCAATTGCTCGAAGAGTTCGTGCTTGCAGAAGTAGCAGCGGTTCGCGGGGTTCGCCGTGTAATTGGCATTGGCAAATTCCTGCGTCTGGAGGACGCGGACGGGGAAGGCAAACTTCGCCGCGATTTCGAGCGCTTCCTGCAATTCGCGGCGCGGCAGGCTGGGCGAATCCGCAATGGCCGCGAGCGCGCGAGCACCGAGAACGTCGTGTGCGACGCGCGCGAGGAACACAGAATCCACGCCGCCGGAATAGGCCACGAGGCAGGAGCCGTAGCCGTGCAGCAACGCCCGCAATTTTTCCAGTTTGTTATTCGCTTCGCTCATCGCTTCAATTTTATTTGTTGCCACTAGGCCTTCGCGCGTTTCGCTGCGGCTGCAAAAATTTGTTTCACCGGCACGCCGGCTTTGGCCGCCAGTTTTTTGGCCGATTCAAATTCCGGCGCAGCCTGTACCACTTTACCACCAATTTTGCCGATTTTCACGGTGACTTTTCCGAACGCCGTTGTCACCTCGACAAACTCGCGCCGCAGCTTGCGCCGTTCGGCGATGGTCTTGCGCACGCCGAACGCCGTCGTCTCGCGCAAAAGCAATTCGCTGAATTTATCCGCTTCCGCTTCCGCGCACAACACGGTGAGCAGCACACCGGGCCGGTTTTTCTTCATCTGGATTGGCGTGTGAAAAACATCCAGCGCACCGGCGGCCAGAGACGTCTCCACAAAGCTGCCGAGAATTTCCCCCGCGCAATCGTCCAAGTTGGTTTCCAGCACCGCGACGCGGTCGGTCTCCCAATCCAAATGGGTTGATGGTTGACAGTTTATGGTTGATGGTTCTCTCGCGCCGCCAGCTTTGGACTTTGGACTTTGGACTTTGGACTGCGAGCCAAGCACCGCGCGCAAAACATTCGGCCGCGTCTCATTGTCGCGCGTGCCGAGGCCGAAGCCGATTTTTTCCGCCACGAGATTTTCCATCGCGCCGAAGCTTTCGGCAAATTCCGCCAACAAGGCTGCGCCGGTGGGCGTGACGAGTTCGTGCGGCTCGTCGCATTGGGTCACGCCGATGCCGCGCGCGCCGAGAATCGCCAGCGTGGCCGGCGCGGGCACGGGAAACCGTCCGTGCGCACAGCGAATCCAGCCCGTGCCCTCGGTGACGGGCGAGGCGAATACGCGCGGCTTGCCAAGCAGTTCCAACGCGATGGCTGCGCCGACGATGTCCACGATGGAATCCACCGCGCCGACTTCGTGGAAATGCACTTCGCCGGGCGGCAGGCCGTGAATTTTCCCTTCCGCCACGGCGATGCGTTGAAACACGGCGATGGCTTTTTGCTTCACCCAGGCTGAAAGCTGGCTGCGCGAAATCAATTTTTTTATTTCCGCAAAATTCCGTTGCTCGTCGTGACCGTGCTCGTGGTGGTCATGCGCATGCTCGTGGTCGTGGTGATGATGGCCGTGCGCATGATCATGGTCATGTGTATGGCCGTGTTCGTGNNCGCGGCGATAAACATGTCGCCGGCGATGCCGCTGAAGAGGTCGAGATAAAGAATTTTCATGGAGAATTTATTTCAGCCACAGATGCACACAGATTAACACAGATGGTAAAAATTGCAGCCGCTCACAGAATCTGTGTTTCATCTGTGTCCATCTGTGGCTAACGCATTGATCTGGCTCGCGGCGTAGCCCGCGCCAAAACCGTTGTCAATGTTCACCACCGTCACGCCGCTGGCGCAGCTGTTCAACATGGCTAGCAGCGCCGCGATTCCGCCGAAGCTTGCGCCGTAGCCGATGCTCGTGGGCACGGCGATGACGGGCTTGGCCACCAGCCCGGCCAGCACGCTTGGCAGCGCGCCTTCCATGCCGGCGACGGCTACGATGACATTCGCGCTTTGCAGCCGGTCCATCCGCGCCAGCATCCGGTGCAGGCCGGCCACGCCGATGTCGTGAATGCGTTCGACGCGGTTGCCCATGATTTCGGCGGTGACGGCGGCTTCCTCGGCCACCGGCAAATCGCTCGTTCCGGCGCAGACGACGGCGATGAAGCCGGCGCGCTTCGGCAACGACCTTTTTTCGATGGTCACGCAGCGGGCGAGTTCATGATGAACCGCCAGCTTGAATTTTTTCTTAAGCGCTCGGGCGTGTTCGGCGATGATGCGGGTGACGAGCACCGGCTGCCGGAGTTCCAAAAGTTTGGCGGCAATTTTGACGACCTGCTCTGGCGTCTTGCCGGCGCCGAAAATGACTTCGGGGAAATTTTTGCGGAGCGCGCGGTGTGTGTCCACCTGCGCGAAGCCGAGGTCGGCCACAGGCGCGGCTTGGAAGGCGTGCAGGACTTTTTCGCGCGGAATTTTTCCGGCACGGAATTGCTCCAGCAGTTGGGCGGCTTCGGCGGTTGTCATCAGGATGCTTTCAATGGCTGCGCAAAATGGTTTTTAATCACGTCAACTTGGGCGATTTCCCCCACAATTACGAAACGGTGGAGATAAAACCCATGGCGATTCGTTCGCATCATAAATCCAGCTTCATTTAAGACAATCCAAAAAGCTCGTTTCATCTGAAAAGCTTTTTCCAGTTGCTAAAATGCGAAATTGGAAATAAACATTCATTCATGAAAAGCACTAGCGGGATTTCCAAACCTGCATTCCCGAATGTCAGCCGGCGGGAGTTTGTAAAAATGGCGGTGGCCGCCGGTGCAGTGATGGCCGCCGGTCCACAGCTCTGGAGTGCGGAATCGCAAAATGACTTTCCGGTTCGGCCACTGGGACGCACCGGGGAAAAAGTTTCCGCAATAGGACTGGGTGGCTATCACATTGGCACGCAGGACGACGAGCAGTTAAGCATCCGCATTGTCCGGAGCGCCATTGATCGTGGCATCACTTTCATGGACAATTGCTGGGATTACAACGGCGGAGTGAGTGAAGAGCGCATGGGAAAGGCCTTGCTCGACGGCTATCGAAAGAAGGTTTTTCTGATGACCAAGATTGACGGCCGCAACAAGGCGCTTGCCGCGAAGCAGATTGATGAGTCGCTCAAGCGCCTGCAGACCGACCATGTGGACCTGTTGCAGTTCCATGAAATCGTCCGCATGACGGATCCTGATCCGATTTTTGCCTCCGGTGGCGCGATGGAGGCGGTGTTGGAAGCCAGGCAGGCGGGCAAGCTGCGCTTCATCGGTTTCACCGGCCACAAAGATCCATCCATCCATCTGCGGATGCTCGAAGTCGCCGGCACAAACAAATTCCGTTTTGACGCCGTGCAAATGCCGTTGAATGTCATGGACGCACATTTCCGCAGCTTCGAACACCAGGTCGTTCCCAAGCTGATTCAGGAAGGCATGGGCGTGCTGGGCATGAAGTCCATGGGCTTTGGCGCAATCCTGAGCAGCCAGACCGTCAGCGCCATCGAATGCCTGCATTATGCCATGAACCTGCCGACCTCAACGGTGATCACCGGCATTGACAGCATGGAGCTTCTGGATCAGGCCGTGAAAGCGGCGCACACATTCATGCCGATGAAGCCTGAGGAAGTTTCCGCCATGCTCGCACGCACTGCCGATGCGGCGGCTGCGGGCAACTATGAACAGTTCAAAACGTCATCCAGATTCGACGGCACTCCCCGCAATCCGCAGTGGACAGGATAATGCATCGCAAATACCCGAATTTGATTGCAACGGACAGCAGTTCCGGTTACGCTCTATCATCCCTTGCGAAACAAAGCAGGCGTTTTACTGCTCGTTTCGCCGGGAGTCAGGATGGCTGCTTATGTGCCGACAGTTTTTTCAACATTCAAAGGTTCAGGCGCGATTATTCAGGATCGCCTGCCTCTGGAAATACAACTTTTCTACATCGTGTTCGTCGGCAAGTGAGCTTGTTGTTTTGACAACCCGGCTGAATCGATAAACTGAATAAAAATGAAACCATCAACCAGACTGCATCCGCCGTCCCGTGTCCAAGGCGGCTTTACATTGATTGAACTTCTCGTGGTGATCGCCATCATCGCCATCCTGGCCGCGATGCTGTTGCCGGCGCTGGCCAAGGCTAAGCAGGCGGCTCTAAGATCCTCGTGCTTGAGCAACGAGAAGCAGTTGGAACTCGGTTGGACAATATATTGTGATGACAATGCTGACAAGCTGCCGGACAACAAGAAACGAACGGCTATTTCTTCGCCAACAGTTCCCAATTGGTGTAACGGGGACATGTCTGTCACGCCGGATAATACAAATACAAGCTTGATTCAAGTTGGTGAGATTTATCCCTATGTAAAAAATGTGGGTGTGTACCATTGCCCGGCAGACATTCTTCCTTACAATGGAATTACAACTCGCGTCCGAAGTTACTCCATCAATTGTTATATGAATGCCTCAGACATATATTCTGCGCACAACCCACCATATGGTGCAGCGGGGATTTATCATTTGAACGTGAAGACCAGCGACATCAACCACCCGGCGCCCGCGATGGCAATAGTCTTTGTGGAAGAAGTTCAATTTTCGATTGATGACGGGCAATTCGGTTTTACACCTAGCGGACTTCCGGCTGCTGCGGCAGTTAACATTTGGTTAAATATCCCGGCAATGGAGCATCGCGGTTCAAATTTTGCCTTCGCGGACGGCCATGTGGAATATAGAAAATGGGTGGATGCTTCAACCACGGCACTTACCGCCATTAACACAACCCTCAGTTCCGGCCCCTACGATGACCTTCGGTGGGTTCAAGACCACATTGCGACGCAATAATTGACGGTCGGCACTAGAATGTAACAGGAAAAGTTTTGATGACAGGCTGCTCACGGAAGCCCGGTTGAACTGCACCGCGTCGGCATGAAACATCGGCGTCTTTTTCCCGTAAAAACCCGCCGCAGCAATCCATCACAATCTGACCGGATGGATATTTTTTCATTCCAAAACACCACAAGAGCCGACCGACCTCTTGTGGTGTCTGGTGGTGTCTTAAAATGACCACTGACGAGACGGCTTGACCCAAATCAAGGGGTTAACCTGCATAAACCACTGTCAATCAACAAAAGTCGCCTTTGGAAATCCCCTTTTCCAGTCGGGAAAAGAGGAAGTCACGACGGGAAAAGGGGATTTCTCGTCTTGAAAAGCGGATTTCGCGATGGGAAAAGTGGTTTTCCCGTCGGGAAAAGCGGATTTCCCTCCTGGGAAAGGGGATTTCGCGGCTGGACAACCCCTTTCCGGGTGGGAAAAGGGGAAGTCGAAGAGGGAAAAGGGGATTTCCCGTCGAGAAAAAGGGAAGTCACGGCGGGAAAAGGAGATTTCCCGACTGGAAAAGGGGATGTCGCGGCGGGAGAAGGGGATTTCCAAGCCCGACTTTGGTACTTCCCGGCGCAACATACCACAAGGGAAGCCCGACCTGGGGACGTCTCTTGTGTAGTTTTGGATGTCGGCAGGAGACAAATGCTGGTCCCCGTCCGACTTTGGAAACTGGTCAGGGGACTAGGAGATTTCCCCGCCTGAAAAGGGGATTTGAGGATGGGAAAAGTGTAAATGGGAAGAACTGGCAGATTAACCACCA
>PKZR01000204.1 GCA_003133815.1 Limisphaerales bacterium
GATGAAACACAGATTACGGAATCGCGAGGCGGTTGGTGGCGACACCGGTTTGGTAAAGCGCGTTTCGCAGGCTATAAAAATATGTTTCACGAGCGCTTCCATCAGCGAAGCCGATGTTGCCCAAACGAGGCTTATGTCGTGTGTCGGTCCAATCAACAGGAACATCAAGCCAATAAGCAGCCATGTTTGTCGAAAGTTCCAGCACGCCGGATTTTACAGGAACATTGCTAATGGCAAAATTGCCATCGCCGGAAAGAAACATTTGAGGATGATCTTCGTCAGCGTCCAAGCCGACAAAGTAACTGATTTTCCAGGCAAGTTCAGATGTAAAATTTGTAGCCGGTGGAAATCGTTCGGCGTCTGCGGGACAAATCAAAATTTTAGGCGTGCTCAACTCATTGGACATGACTAAAAAATTGAGCCACGCATTTTTCCCGTCAGCAATCAATTCCATTGTGCCGCCATTCGTCACCGAAACTTCCATTGGATATTTGTTGTCGTTGTCACCAGCCCAAAGGCGGTAAGCAAGTCCGACCTGTTTCAAATTGTTGACGCAGCTTATCCGCTGGGCTTTTCTTGGTCCGCCGGTGTTGGCAGGCAAAAGCATCGCCGCAAGAACTGCGACCATGAAAATGACCACCAGCAATTCAATCAGCGTGAACGCCCGGCTGTTTTGATTTGAGCGGCATGGTTTCATGTTTTCATTTTAGCACGATGGATGCCACGCGGATTTCCAAGGAATTTGCGGGATGAAATCCATTTGCGCGTGAATTGCACGCAACCTTGCGCGAATTTCACGCAAAAATCATTTCCAGTAAAATCTCAAGACCTGAATGTCTGTGGCGGTGTTGCGGAATAGGATGGCGGTGAAGTCGCGGCTGGAGTTGCCGATGTGCGCGGTGATGTGGACTTCAAAGGTGCGGCTGCGGACGTCGCACATGTTGTTCAACTGCGCGATGGCTTGCGGGTTGAGGACGCCGGCGGCGGCAAGCTGCCCCACGTTGCGGAAGGGCGTGTCGTCCTCCGTGCCGTCAATGCCGTCGGGGCCGGCTCGTTGCAGTATGATGGCGGCGGCGGTGTTGGTTTCCACGCCGGGAAGCATCTGGAGCACGTTGACATCGGCGGTGTTGATGTTGATGCGGCCGGAGGACACGGGCGTGAAAACATCCACCAGCCCGAACGGATAATCCGGCACCTGGCCGGGCGCGGTGCCAAGCCCGAGTTTTGGATGCTGAAAGTTGGCGGGCGCATGGCCTGATGCGGCGGTGCCCCAAAACATTTCCGGCGTGACGCCCTTGACGAGGAGCAGTTCGGACATGTCATCAATCGGGGCGTTCTTGGCGTAATACGGCGGGCTCAAGCTCTGGTAGTAGTCGTTTTCCGCGCCGGCGACGCGCGGCGGGGCGGGCGGGCTGCGCCAGTCCTGAATGGAGTCGGACACGACGGAAAGGCTGTCGGCATCCACGCCCATGAGCGTGAGCGCCTGCTGCAAGGTGGCGGAATTGGCGGTGTTGATGTTGACCTTGCGTTCAAGGTCGGTGATTTTGATGGAGATGGTGCCATCGCCGACGGGGAAATTGTCCATGGAAATTCCGTTGAGCGGGCTGTTGGTTTCGCCCAGGCCGCCGGGGCCGCCCGCCCAGATCTGGTTGAGCGAATCGTAAGGCTCGCTCGGGATGGACGCCGACTGCGACAGAATCCAGCGCGCGTATTCCACGCCGGAACGTCCCAGCCAGAGCAACTGCTGCTCGTCGTCGGACTTTTGCGCCAGGTGCATCTCAACCTTCATCGAAAGCGCAAACTCCGCCGCCAGGGCTGAGAATACGAAGATCGCAATCATCACGACGATGAGCGCCATGCCGGAGCGGGAATTGTTTTTGCGCGTGGGGAATTTCATCTGCCAGTTTTTTAACGTCTTATTTGGGGTGGAGGCAGAAGATTATTACCGTTGATCGCACCACCGGGTCCTGCGGTTTGTTCCACGGCGGGTAGTGTTTCTGAGGGCATGGCGATTTCTCGCTGGATGCTGAGCGCAGGATTATTTCCGTAGGCATCGCTGCCGGGGCCGTTGAGCGTGAGAGTGACGCGCACCAGCGGCGGGATGGAATTGGTGTCGTCCCATTCGGTCACATATTCCCCGGAATTAGTATCCAGGCATTCCACTTTAAAATCCTTCACGTCACGGGCGAGGATGAGCGGGGCGGCCTGTTCGTCCGAGTCCATGTCCATGAGAACCGGATTCTGGCGCAGCACGAGGTTTTTCACGGAGTTCGCGTCCGGCTCGACGGCGAACGTAAGCCGCCGCAGGTCAAAGTCGCCGAATTTTCCGTTGCGCGGGAAAATGTCCGGCACGCGCGACACGAAACTGAATTCCGGCTGGTCACCGTTCTGGACTATGAAGGCGTAATACTGCATCGAGGCCTGNNACAACCCATGTGGCGTAAACCGCCGCGACAATCATCGCAAAAATCGCGATGGCAACCATGATTTCAATCAAGGTGAAGGCGCGGACGAATTTCGAGCGCCGAATTTCGGATGACGAATCCTTTGAAGTTCGGAATTTGAATATTGAAACCTGAAATTTCATTTTACTCCCAGCCCTCCGTCCAGGGTGCCCGCCTTGGATTGCGGTCGGAAAAGCAGGATGCTCAATTTCTCGGGACGGTCGCTGTCAGCGCGTTGCACGGTGTAATCCACCTCATACAATTTATTCGACAGGACTTCCGTCGTCGTGGCCGTCCAGGTGCTGCCGGGATACACGTCGCCGAAATCGCCGGATTCCGTGCCTTCGACCATTTGGTTCGTGAGCGAAAGTTCCGATGCGAGCATTCCCGCGTCCACAATCGGGCGCTGCAAACGCCGCGCATTTTGAAGCGATTGCGAGACGAGCGCGAGGATCGCAAACACGGCGATGGAAAATGCGGCGATGGCGATCATGCACTCGATAAGCGAGAACGCCTTCTGGCCGGCGGCCCGGATTGTCGCGCGCGCTTTCATTTGTCCACAGCGCTGACGGTTGCGATGGAGGTGGAAAATTCCAGCGTGATCTTGCGCCAGTCTTCCCCCAAATGAAGCACCACCGTCATCTCATCGCAGGTGCCGTTCGGGAAAAATCGCACGCGCGAAACGTCCGACTGGCTAAAGTCCATTTGGTTGATGTCCAGCATCGCGAAATCCATGCCATCGGGGAGCGTCGCGGTTTTTCCGCC
>PKZR01000317.1 GCA_003133815.1 Limisphaerales bacterium
GTTTGAAATTGTCATTCACGAACTCAAGCACGAGCGTCATCACGCCGACATCGAGGACACGAAACTGTCCGTGGACGATTTGCAGGAACTCGTCAAACGTTTCAAAGCGCTCATCAAGGAGCGCACCGGCGGCGAATTTCCGCAAGACCCATGGCAGCAGCTCTGGGGCGCGGTCGGCGCGGTCTTCGGTTCATGGATGAACGACCGCGCGATGGTGTATCGCCGCAAATATAATATACCNNATGAATGCGCAGGGCGAGGATGTCGTTGCGGGTGTCCGCACGCCCGAGCCGGTCGCGCAATTAAAAAAACATCTGCCCGCCGCTTTCGCCGAGCTTGAAGCCGTCCGCAAAACTCTGGAATCGCATTTCAAGGACGTGCAGGATTTTGAATTCACGATTGAAGACGGGAAGGTGTTCATGCTGCAAACGCGCAACGGCNNACCCGCAACGGCAAGCGCACCGGCCTGGCCGCTGTCCGTTTCGCAATCGAAATGGAAAAGGAAAAATTGATTGATTGGAAGACGGCGATCCGTCGTGTTCCGGCTAACCAGCTCGACCAGGTTCTCGCGCCGATTTTTGACCGCACCGCCGTGAAATTCGCCAAGTGCGTGGCTCGTGGTTTGCCCGCCGGCCCGGGCGCGGCGTCGGGCAAAATGTATTTGAACGCCGAGCGCGCCGTCGAGGCTGCGGCGAAAGGCGAACGGGTTTTGCTCGTCCGCAATGAAACGTCGCCGGAGGATTTGCGCGGGATGATTGCCGCCGAGGGAATTCTCACCGCGAAAGGCGGCGTCAGTTCGCACGCGGCGCTCGTCGCGCGGCAGATGGGCAAGGTTTGCGTTTGCGGCGCGAGCGCGTTGCAGATTGATTATGCGGCCAAGACGATGTCGGTCAACGGCGACACGTTCAAGGAAGGCGATTACATTTCCATCAGCGGCACAGCCGGGGAGGTTTATCCTGGCGAACTCAAAACTGCCGCGTCGGAAATCGTGCAGGTGCTCTGCGAAAAATCCCTCGCCGCAAAGGACAGCGCGGCATACCAAATGTTCAAGCAGCTCATGGACTGGTGCGCGAAAGTGACGAAGCTGCAAGTCCGCACCAACGCCGACACGCCGGAGCAGGCCGCCAACGCCGTCGCTTTCGGCGCGAGCGGCATCGGTTTGTGCCGCACGGAGCATATGTTTTTTGAGGGCAACCGCATTGACGCCATGCGCGAAATGATCCTGGCCGCAAATGTCGAGGAGCGGAAAAAAGCGCTTGCGAATCTGCTGCCGTATCAAAAGGCGGACTTCATCGGCATTTTCAAGGAATTGAAAGGCCTGCCCGCGACAATCCGCTTTCTTGATCCGCCACTGCACGAATTTTTGCCCAACAGCAAGGAGCAGCAGATGGATTTGGCGCGCAAGCTGAACATTCCCGTCGAGAGAATCATGGCTCGCGTCAACGAACTTCACGAATTCAATCCCATGCTCGGCTTCCGCGGCTGCCGGCTCGGACTGGTTTATCCGGAAATTTCCGAGATGCAGGCGCGCGCGGTTTTCGAGGCCGCAGCCGAGGCTCAAAGGGCAGGCGTCAAATGCAAACCGGAAATCATGATCCCGCTCGTCGGCTTCAAAAAGGAACTGGATTTGCAAATCGAAGTCGTCCATCGCGTCGCGAAAGAAGTGATGGCTGAGAAAAAAGTGAAGCTGAATTATCTCGTCGGCACAATGATCGAAGTGCCGCGCGGCGCGCTCACGGCGGACGCCATCGCCGAGACCGCCGAATTTTTCAGCTTCGGCACGAATGATTTGACGCAGACGTGCCTTGGCATGAGCCGCGACGATTCCGGCTCGTTTCTGCCGCACTACGCCGAACTGGAAATTGTGAAGACAAATCCTTTCGCCTCGATTGACCAGAGCGGCGTCGGGCAACTGATGAAAATTGCCGCCGAAAAAGGCCGCAGTATGCGAAAAGACATCAAGCTCGGCATCTGCGGTGAGCACGGCGGCGATCCTGAATCGGTAAAATTCTGCCACAAACTTGGATTGACCTATGTCAGTTGCTCGCCCTTCCGTGTGCCGGTCGCACGGCTAGCGGCGGCGCAGGCGGCGTTGGAGGACGTTCCTAAAAAGCCGGCGAAGAAAAAATAAAATCTGAAGGACAACTCATTACCTGAACAAAATATTATGCACAAAAACAAATTGCGTTTACTCGGTTTAGTTATGACGGCTCTTTATGCCACGACGGCCAGCCTGCACGCGGGCGAGGCGGACTTGAAAATTCCCGGGCTCGAACAGGTGACGTTCGACGGGCTTGGCGGCATTAGCGGCCTGACGTTGATGTATCTGGGCATCGTCATGTGCGCAGTCGGCGCGGTTTTCGGGCTGATGCAATACTGGCGGACGAAAAATCTGCCGGTGCATGAATCCATGAGCAGCGTATCGCGCATGATTTGGGAGACGTGCAAGACGTATCTGTGGCAGCAAGGAAAATTCCTCGCAGTCCTGTGGCTGCTGATCGCCTGCTGCATCCTGTTTTATTTCAAGGTGCTCGAGCATAAAAATTCCGGCGACATCGCCGTCATCCTGCTCGCCTCGGTTCTGGGCATTCTCGGCAGTTATGGCGTTGCGTGGTTCGGCATCCGCATCAACACGCAGGCCAACAGCCGCACGGCATTTTCGGCGCTGAAAGGAAATCCGCTCCGAACGCTGTCCATTCCACTACAGTCGGGCATGAGCATCGGGCTTCTGCTGGTTTCCGTGGAGTTGTTTTTCATGATCAGCATCCTGGTGTTTCTGCCGAACAGTCTCGTCGGCCCCTGCTTCATCGGCTTTGCCATCGGCGAATCGCTCGGTGCCACGGTGCTGCGCATCTGCGGCGGCATTTTTACGAAAATCGCAGACATCGGCAGCGACCTGATGAAAATTGTCTTCAAGCTTCCGGAAGATGACCCGAAAAATCCCGGCGTGATTGCCGACTGCACGGGCGACAACGCTGGCGATTCGGTCGGTCCGACGGCGGACGGCTTTGAAACCTATGGCGTGACCGGCGTGGCGTTGATTGCGTTCCTCGCGCTGGCGATGGCATCCACTCCGGCGGTTTGCGCCATGCTCATCGTCTGGCTGTTCGTGATGCGCGCGCTGATGATTGCGACTTCGCTGGCCTCTTATTTCATAAACGACTCGGTATGCCGGGCGAGATACGGCAGCTTGAAGGATTTTGATTATGAAGCACCGCTGACCCAGCTTGTCTGGATTACGTCGGTTGTCTCGATTTTTGTCACATTCGCTGCCAGTTATATTCTGCTGGGCAAGCAGAGCGGGTTGAATCCCGATTTGTGGTGGGTTCTGTCGGCGATCATTTCCTGCGGCACGGCGGCGGGTGCATTGATTCCCGAATTTTCCAAAATTTTCACCAGCACCAATTCGCAGCACGTCAAGGAAATCACCAACTGCTCCAAGCACGGCGGCGCGTCGCTGAATATTTTATCCGGCTTCGTCGCTGGAAATTTTTCCGCGTTCTGGACCGGGCTGGTCATTCTGGCGCTGATGTTCACGAGCTGTCTTTTTGCGCTGTATCAAGGCTCGCCCGTCGTGGGGTTGATGCCCGACACGCTCAAATTCGCCGCGCCAATTTTTGCGTTCGGACTCGTCGCGTTCGGATTTCTTGGCATGGGGCCGGTGACGATTGCCGTGGACAGCTACGGCCCGGTCACCGACAACGCGCAGTCCATTTACGAACTTAGCCGGATCGAATCCCGTAAAAATATCCGCGCTGAAATCGAGGAGCAGTTTGGCTTCGAACCCGATTTTGAAAACGCCAAGTATCAGCTTGAAAAAGGCGATGGCGTAGGCAACACCTTCAAGGCCACTGCCAAACCGGTTTTGATCGGAACGGCCGTCGTCGGCGCAACAACGATGGTTTTCGGCATCATCATTCTGCTCGACAACATTGGCAAGGCGGCCGATCCGTCATTCAGCATCATTTCCAAATTGAGTCTTGTCATGCCCGAAATCATCCTCGGCCTGCTGATGGGCGGCTCGGTGATTTACTGGTTCACCGGAGCATCGTGTCAGGCAGTAGTGACCGGCGCTTATCGCGCGGTAGTTTATATCCAGGAACACATCAAGCTCGATGCTGCCGTCGCGTCCGCAAAAGACAGCAAGGAGGTCGTCCGCATTTGCACAGTTTATGCGCAGAAAGGCATGTGGAACATCTTCATCGTGATTTTCTGCCTCGCACTGTCGCTGGCGTTTTTCAACCCGTATTTCTTCATCGGATATCTTATCGCCATCGCATTCTTTGGTTTGTTTCAGGCTATTTTCATGGCCAACGCCGGCGGTGCGTGGGACAACGCCAAAAAAATCGTCGAAGTGGAATTGCGCCAGAAGGGCACCGATTTGCACGCCGCGACAGTCGTCGGCGACACTGTGGGCGATCCGTTCAAGGACACGTCGTCCGTGGCGTTGAATCCGGTGATCAAATTCACTACGCTCTTCGGCCTGCTCGCGGTGGAAATCGCCGTGACGATACAAAGCCAGAATTTGAAGAACGTCATCGGCGGTGTGCTTTTCATCACCGCGCTGATATTTGTACACCGGTCATTTTACGCCATGCGAGTTCCCGACGCCAACGATGAAACATCCTCGTCGCCGGACGGGCTTGCAAAAAACGATGCAAACGATTCCCGCTGGACGGCGAACAGCTTGAACGGTCAGGATAAATCGGCGGTTGCTCCGACTTTGGAAGGATCATCTCGTTGATAGTGTCATGAGTTTATTGTTTCCAAAGAAATGAATTTTGGACAGGCGATGGATTGATCGCCCGATGTGGCATCAATGTTTTATGAACATACTTCTCATAAGTCCCCGGACGCCGGACACGTTCTGGAGTTTCAAACACGCCATCCGGTTCGTTTCCCGCCGGGCATCCATGCCGCCGCTCGGACTGCTCACCGTGGCCGCGATGCTGCCGCCAGAATGGGAACTCAAGCTGGTGGATTTGAACGTGGAAAAGCTCAAGGACGACGACCTGCGCCGGGCGGATTATGTTTTGCTCGGCGCAATGATTGTGCAAAAGGATTCTGTGCGCGAAATCATGGCGCGGTGCGCAGCTTTTGGAAAAACAGTCATCGCGGGCGGCCCCTTGTTCACCACTGGCCACGAGGAGTTTCCGGAGATCCGCCACTTTGTTCTGGGCGAGGCCGAGGAACTCATGCCGCAGGTGGTGGCCGACATGCGGAGCGGACAGCTTCAGGCGATTTATCTCGCGCCGCACCGGCCGGACATCACGCGCACGCCGTCGCCGCGCTGGGACCTCATTAAGCTGCGATATTACGTCACGATGTCCGTGCAATTCTCCCGCGGCTGCCCGTTCGACTGCGAATTTTGCGACATCATCGTGATGAACGGCCGCGTGCCGCGCACGAAAACCCCCGCGCAATTGATCGCCGAACTGGACGCGCTGCGCCAGCGCGGATGGAAGGACATGGTTTTCATCGTGGACGACAATTTCATCGGCAACAAGGCTCGGACCAAGACCCTGCTGCACGCGTTGATCGAATGGCGCCGGCGCACGCGCAGCCGCATCGGATTTCTCACCGAGGCGTCGGTCAACCTCGCCGACGACCCGGAATTGTGCGCGCTGATGGTCGAGGCCGGGTTCAAGAAAGTTTTCGTCGGGATTGAAACGCCCTCAGTCGAGTCGCTGGCGGAATGTCACAAAATCCAGAACCGGAATCGTGATTTGGTTGCGTCGGTGAAAATATTGCAGCGTGCCGGGCTGGAAGTCATGGGCGGATTCATCGTGGGTTTCGACAGCGACCAGAAGGACATTTTCAAGCGGCAGTTCGAATTCATCCAGCGTTCCGGCGTGGCGACTGCGATGGTGGGTTTGCTGACCGCATTGCCGCAGACGCGACTGTGGCAGCGGCTGAAATCCGAAGGCCGTTTGGAAGTTGAAAGCTCCGGCAACAACACCGACGCCGCGCTGAACTTCAAACCGAAATTGAACCGCGACTTCCTTCAATCCGGCTACCGTGATCTGGTGAGAAAACTTTACGAGCCGGGCAATTATTACCGGCGCATCCGCACGTTTCTCAAAAGCCACCGGCCAGGCGGACCGCGACGCCGCCTGTCGCGCGCGGACTTCATTGCCTTTCTAAAATCATCCTGGCTGCTCGGCGTGTGGCACCGTGGACGCGTTGGATATTGGCGGCTGTTTTGGGGCACGCTCATCCGGCGACCGCGCCAGTTTCCGCAGGCCATCGAGCTTGCGATTCTTGGCTATCACTTTCGCCGCGTGGCAAAAGCGGTGTAAATGCGCCCGTTTGGCGTGGAGAATCAGCGGCAAGTTATGGTCATCATTAACCAATTGACGGTTGGCGGAGAATGTCGGGCATGGTTAGCTTTTAAAAGTGAAAAAGAATAATAAATCGGACGCGACCGGCACGATTTTGGAATACGCGCTGGAAAAATATCCCGTTTCACTCAAGCTTCGCGACGGCACGCCGGTTGTCATCCGTCCTTTTTGCCGCCGGGATGAAAACCGGCTGCATAAATTTTTGCTGGCCGTGCCCGAGGAGGAGCGCCTGTTCATCAAGAAGCGCATTTTCGAGCGCGCGAATTTTCACGAATGGTGTCGGCATGCCGATTTCTTGGAAAATCTGCCGCTGCTGATGCTGCACGGTGAAAAAATCATAGGCGAAGCCACCTTGCGCCAGCGTCCCGGCGGATGGAAGCGCCACATCGGCGTTCTTACCATGCTGACGCATCCGGATTTTCGCGGACGGGATGTCTCCAGGATGTTAATTGCCGAACAGGTTGAGATCGCGGGCGCCGTCGGCCTGCGCAAACTGGAATCCGAACTCAACGGCGAACGCAAGATCGCCATCCGCTCGCTTGAAGACGCCGGTTTCCATCTTTTGATGCGCCGGACGGATTATGTGCTCGACATGAACGCGGTTCCGCACGATTACGTCCTTATGGGGCTGGATTTGAGAGTGGAGGAAGAATATGCCGGAGTCGGAGAATAGCAAAAATTCGGAGCCTTTATGAACGCTACATTGAGATTGATTGAAAAACAAATCGCGATGTCGGACTTCAGAAATCGCGCGGGCCAAACCCCTTCTCAAAACGCCCCGGTGCCGGGCCGTTTTATGACGAAGGAGGGCGCGGCTTTCGGCCCCTGCCTGTTTATTTCACGCGAATGCGGCAGCGGTGCCAGCCTTTTGGCGCAGACGGTCGGCGGCCGGCTGGGATGGAATGTTTTTGACGCCAAGATTGTTGACGAAATAGCGCAGGCCGCCAACATTCACCGCCAGCTGGTGAAAAGCGTGGATGAGCGCATCCATACTTATTGGGAGCAGACCTTGCGGGAGCTTTTGATGGACGATTTGGCGGACAAAAAGTATTTGGTTCTCCTCAAACAAGTGGTCACGGCATTGGGATCTCACGGCAATGTCGTGTTTGTCGGGCGTGGCGCGCAATATATTCTTCCGGCACAATGCGGGTTAAGCCTGCGCCTGGCAGCGCCATTGGAGGCGCGTGCGAAGCGCATGGCCGAGCAGATGAAATTATCCTTGGAAGAAGCGCGGTTAAAAGTGCGGAAGATAGACGCGGAACGCGCGGCTTTTGTCCGGAAAACTTTCAAAAAAGACGCTGCCTCACCTCTAAATTACGACCTGATAATCAACACCGGCGAAATCAACATTGAAAGCGCCGCCAACATCGTGCTGGCTTCCATTCGGGAAAAACTCGGCGTCTGCCCTAAAAACCAGCTTGGCTGAACTTAAACGATGGGTGGTTTTGAACCGGCGGGGCATTTGAAGGATTTTCATAACCAACTCCAATTCGTTGAAAATGAATTCAAACAAAAGTTTGTTGAAAAAAAGGAGCTGCAAAAATTCAAAATCGGTGCGATTCGCTATTGGATTTACAAAACGGCGACAAAAATACCAATAGCCCCGGCACCGCGCACACTGGCGGAGCAAAATCATATATTTGCGACCATTGCAGATTTACCAGAACAAGATAATGACCTTCCCGAAGGAATTGTCTCACCGGCGACAAAACTTGCCAAAAAGACAAAAGCAAAATCACGAAAATGAAAGTCGCACTTTACGCCAGAGTGTCTTCCGAACAGCAAGCCGAAAAGGACTTGTCCATTCCTGCACAATTGAAAGGTTGAATAATTACGCACTAAAAAAGGGCTGGGACGTGGTTAAAGAGTTGGTGGATAAAGCGGAAAGCGCGCGTTCCGCAAATCGTCCGGCATTTCAAGAGATGATTGCTTTTACAAAACAAAAGCCGCTACTTTTTCAAGGCATCCTCGTTTGGAAACTTTCACGATTTGCCCGCAACCGTGAGGATTCAATTTTATACAAATCGCTGCTTCGCAAACGCGGCGTGCAAGTGATCTCAATAAATGAGCAAATTGACGATTCGCCCACTGGTCGTTTGCTTGAAGGCATGATTGAATCCATTGACGAATTCTATTCGGCCAATCTTGGACAAGATACACGACGCGGCATGAAAGAAAACGCGCAGCGGGGATTTTTGAACGGTGCGCCGGTCTCATTTGGCTACCGGGCGATCTTCAAAGATATTAACGGCGTGAAAAAGCGGGTGATTGAGTTGAATGAGGATGAAGCACATGTCGTTAAACGCGCTTTTGATTTATTTCTTCAAGGTGAGGGTGCAAAGATAATCGCTCAACGTCTTAACGCAGACGGCTTTAGGGCAGATTCAACTGTAATCCGCGCACAAAGGAACTGATTTTCGATATGCCAGCATTGAATCTTATTGCTGGAAATGAAACCAGCCGCGCCGGTGCAACCAATGGCAACTTGTTCTAGGAATGGTGGAAACGACGGCAGAATTTACCCCATTGAAAAAACACCGTTGCCCAATTTTTGACCAAATGACTTTAGACGGCAAAGATTGGATATAAATAAGTATGACACCCTATCCGCCATGCCAATAATAAATAATAATATAATTAGGTTAAATCGGTAAATACGTCATTTCTCCTTTCTGCTATTGCTTAAAACCAAATGTTAATAATAAATTAAATAAAAAATACTTTCATTCATTCATATACTGGAAACGCATCTTGGAAAGAGAATGATTGTAACTTACAAGAACACATTGCGCTTCTACTCAAAATCAAAAGACAGTTCAAAACACAATCGAATCTCCTTGACTCAAAAAGAAATTCCAGATAATATAGGAGAATGGAAAATCTTTACTTTAACAACAGGCAAAAGCAGAAATCAGAGGCTTTTATGGTAGTTTCATTGGGGATTAAAGCAAGGCTTGACGCTGGAGAAACCGCAAAGGTTTTGGGATTTTCGACCAATGACATTCCAGTTTTAATCACGGAAAAAATGTTAAAGCCACTTGGAAAACCTGTTCCAAATTCAACCAAGTATTTTTCTGCCTACGTCATTGCGGGTTTGGCGGATAATCCCGAATGGTTGAATGAAGCCACGCAAATTATCTACGACCATTGGAAAGGGAGAAACGCCAGAAAATCTATTAACTTGCCGCGAACGCAAACAGCATTTTCAGAAGTTGCCATTGCAGCATAAAAAACCGCCATTCAGAAAATCAATCTCTGAATAGCGGCTTTAGTTTGGAATTTTTATCCCGTCATTCGTTTTGGTTCGCTCGTTTCCGTTCCCGTCCCTTGCGTAAATGGAATTATTTTTGTTTCGCAATTTTCCAACGGCGGACAAACCACCTTTGCTTTTCTGGCGTAAGCGTGGTGAACGGCTCGGCTTGCGTGTCCTAGAGCGGCTTGGGCGAATCTTTCATCATATCCTGCGACATAAGCGCGTTCCGCCCATGCGTAGCGATAGGAATGAAGCGAGACGCCTTTGATTTCCAAAATGCGGCAACGTCGGCAAAATTCAGCCGAACGGTCTTTGTCTGAAAGACTGGCAATTTTAGGAAATAAAAATCCCTGTTGTGGAAGTTTTTTCAACAACGCTTCCAACGAATTGCCAATTTTAAGGAACGACCATTCCCCCGTTTTTTTGCGCTGATACGCAAGAACGCGCTCTTTCCAATTGATGTTTTCGGATGCCAGCAAAGAACAATCTGTTTGTGCCGCGCCGATGAGCCAAAGCATTTCGTAATAATGGCGTCTTTCATCATTCTTTTGCTCCGCTACGATGATTTTATCGTGTTCCTCAATCGTGATACCGCGCTTGGGTTTCTTTGGAGTTTTCGGCCATTGTTTCGGGGTGATGATATGCCACTGCATCCAGCCATTGCCCAAAGCAAGATTATGGAGACGGTGCAAATAATTGTTGGCAGCAGTCCCGCCACGCTTCAAAACAGCCTTCAAATCTTCGCTGGTAGTTTCAATGATTGGCTTTTTGCGGATGATGTCAAACGCCGTGGAATTTAATTCACGCGCATAACGCTTTTGGCTGACTTCTTTGCCGTGCGAACTCAATTCATTCATGGCCTCTGTCCAAGTGC
>PKZR01000072.1 GCA_003133815.1 Limisphaerales bacterium
TACTCCGAAGCGGTCAAATGGTTTCTTAAGGCGGCTGAAAAAGGAAATGCAGATTCTCAATGCAGGCTTGGTCTCCATTACGACTTGGGCAATGGCGTAACCAAAAGTGCGCGCGAGGCCGTCAAGTGGTATCAAAAAGCTGCCGAAAAAGGATATTCAAAGGCTCAACGCTACCTTGGCACTTGCTATGAAAATGGCAACGGAGTCCCGCTAAATTACAAGGAAGCCGTCAAGTGGTATCGCAAAGCCGCCGAGCAAGGGGATGCAGAGTCGCAATGCTGGCTGGGTATGAGTTATGCCACTGGCGATGGTGTATCCCAAGATGCGGTTGAAGCATACCTGTGGGTTAAGCTCGCAGAGGAACAGGGTTATGAAAGAGCATTTAAAGCTTTAGATTTGGTCGAAGCATTACTATCCCCAGAACAGATTGTGGAAGCCGAAAACCGTCACCGTGAGTTCCTATTATCAAAGCGTTTGGATTGAATGAAAACAACGCCGATTATTTACACCAGCCCAGAATTGGAGCAATTGCGTCTGCTTGTGGCGGGCGCGCGGGCGCAACTGGCGGAATTGGAAACGGATTACACCAAGGAGAAATCGCGCGTGGACGCCGTGCAAGCGGTGTTGTTCCGGCGGTTGCGCGAGCATTATCAAAAGCGCGACCGGCTGCGGCTCACGGTGGATTATCGCCGGAAGTTTTTGGATTCGCTCACGCGCGGCGATCGGCAGGAAGGGATGAAGGCCGCGGAAGATTACGAGCGCGCCCAGACGCAAACGGACCAGGATTACGAAGAACTGGCGGCGGCGGCGGACAAGAAAAAGCAGTTGACCGCCGAGCAGGAAGCGGAGTTGACGCAGCTTTGGAAAAAGCTGGTGAAGTTGTATCATCCAGACCGTTTTGCCAACGAGCCGGACAAACTGGAGACGTATCACAAGCTGACCGCCGCCATCAATCAGGCGAAGGACACCGGCGACATCGAAACGCTGCGCGAAATCGCGGAAGACCCGCAAGGCTTCCTGCTTCGGAAGGGCTGGGCAAATCTGGATTTCAGCGACAAAGAAGAACTGACGCAATTGAAGCGGCTGCACGAAACTTTGCAAAAGGAAATCACCGCCGTCACGGAATCGCTAAAAGAATTACGCGCGAGTCCTGACTACGAACTCTGCCAGCTTGCGGAGCAAAAGCCCGGCGTGCTGGATGAACTGGCTGCGGAACGGGTGAAGCAGCTTGAGCTTGAAAATGCGGAATTGGAATTGCAAGCGGAACGGCTGGCGAAGCAGATTAAGCAATTGGACGGATAGAAATCTTTGTGTGTGTGATTGACATTGATATTTCGCCCACCGCCTGCCGTGTCATGGCCAAACGCCTGCGCGNNACGCGGCTTCGTCGTCCGCGATCTGCCGTGGACGGTGGAGAAGCTGCGCGTCATCCCGCCGTTTGAATTTGAGAACTGGGCCGTCATCGCCCTCGGCGGCATCCCCAACAAGGTGCAAGTCGGCGACATGGGCGTGGATGGCCGCATCTTCCCCGTCTCGTCCAGCGCCGCGCCGCGCAAGCAGCAGGACGGCGAACTCGGCCTGAAAGAACGCTGGTATCCCATTCAAGTCAAACAAAAGGACAAAGTGGGCCGCCCGGACATAGACGCCTTCGAGGCCATGATGATGCGCGAAGATTGCGAGAAAGGCTTTTTCGTGTCGTTCGATTATTCGTCGGACGCCTTGCAGGAGATTGAATCATTTTTCAAGCGCAGTCACAAAGTCATCGTCGCCCTGACCGGGCAGGTAATCCTCGACGAGCACATCGAGAAGAAACTGGCCTAGTCATGCAGAACTCAGCAGCCAATCTTACACCGCTTGAAATTGCCAAAGAAAGAGCATGGAGAGCCGTTTCTTATTCAGTTCAAAATTTAATTTCCGAACCAAGAACGAACGCCGCGAGAAAAACTGCCAACGCTGCTTTCATGGGAGCAATCTATAAGTATCCAACATGGAAAAATCTGCGATGGCAATTAAATGATGCTATCAGAAAGCTTGAAGAGATCGGTTTAGAATATATTCCAATTTACGTCTCAACACTAAAGTCCTCGTTCGATTTGGTAGAAGTTCGCAGTTGTATCGAAACAGAATTAGAAAGAATTTATCGAGAATTCATTAAGGAGGCCCTTGGGGAATTAAAATCAGTCGGTATTCGCGCATCACAAGTTGTCGCAAGGGCGGATGCTGATTTTTCTACAATGAAGAACCGACTTTACAAAGAGCTTCAAATGCAATCACACGAACTTTGCGTGAAAAACTCAAAATCTCGCAACTCTAAGCCGCCGCCAGCACGTCTAAACATAACGCCTGTGCCTGATATTAAATTCGTAAAGGACTCGAAATTGAAAAATTTTGCTTCTACGGCGGCTCAAGAGGCGTGCCGATGTTTCGATGCAATGGCGTTTAACGCTGCGGCGGTGATGGCAGGTAGCGCAACCGAGTCGGTATTGTTGGATTTACTTTTGCAAAATAAATCAAAACTCAAAACTGGCGGCAAACCACTTGAAGAATGGCGACTTGTTGATTTAATCACAACGGCGTTGAAATTAAATTTGCTAGGAAGGGCAACGGGCAATCTGGCTCAAATTGTCCGGCAACACCGGAACCTGATTCATCCGGGACGCTCGCTTCGGGAGAAAAACAGCATTGGTAGAGGCGAAGCTGAAATAACTTTAGGAATTCTCCGACTGGTCTGTGACGAGTTAAGTTGAAAATCATTATCCATGAAACGCGTTCACATCTTCGGCACCGTCGGACTGTTAACTCTCTTTGCAATTTTACTTGGTGCAATGCGCAGCAATCTGCCAGTTGTGCAATACCTTGGAAACGCAACCGGTGTCTTGCTCGGTTTTGTATTGGGCATCTGGTGGCAAGAAACCGAGCGTGAACGCATCCGCAAGGAGCAGGAGGCCGAAATGAACCGGATTCAGCAAGCCAGAGTCGAGCGGTTTTGGAATGAATATAAAGCATTCCTGCTGGACTTCGAATTCAAGGTGAATTACCTAAAAATTCAAGTTGGGAACATCCATGACACGATTTTTGAGCATCGTCTGCCGTTACCCGAAGCCAAGTATTTTGAAAGACTGGCAGGCGAGCTAGATATAGACAAGAAGACTAGGCAAGAGATTGACTTCATTGCCGATAAAACCCAAATCATAGATGAATATATTGACATGGGTGCCGAAAAACTGAAGAAATGGCATACAAATTTTGGGTATCGTGTGGACGATTTATGGGTGCGCATTCGCGATCTGAATGTTAAACACTCGGGCAAAACAGCTACCTAAAAATCATGGCCCTCATCCAATGCCACGAATGCAGCGGACAGGTCAGCGACCATGCGCGGACGTGTCCGCATTGCGGCGTGCCGGTCAGCGCCGTAGGCGCGGCATCTTTGTAGAATCCCGATACAAAACAATCTCAAGCTCCGTAGGAGCGGCATATCCCGATGATGTCGCTCCTACGGAGCTTGATTCATTTTTGAATCGCCAGGCTACACAGATGTCAGCCCTGACGGGCTTTTCCAAAAATGGAAAATCGTCCGCCATCCCCTCGAAAATCCGCGCGTGGGATGGGCATTGATATTTCGCCCATGCCAGTGCGTCATGGCCAA
>PKZR01000373.1:0-5204 GCA_003133815.1 Limisphaerales bacterium
TGAATGCCGACCTCGAATTGCAGCGAGCCGGGCGGAAACTTGGCGATGACCTCGCGCAACTCGGAGGGCAGCCGGTCGGGAATCATTTCGAAATGAAAAAACATCCCCGGCTGATAACGCGCGAGGAAAAATTCGAGCAATGACTTGCTGGTGGCAATGTTCAAATTGAACGTTCGGTCCACAAACTTGAACTGCTTCAGCCCGCGATCCAAAAGTTTTTGCATCGCGGCGAGAAACCTGTCCAGTGGCACCTGCCGCACCGGAATGTCGAGCGACGATAAACAAAACTCGCACGTGAACGGACACCCGCGCGAGGCTTCGACATAAATGATGCGGTGCGCGATGTCCGCCTCGGTGTAAAAATCGTAGGGCAGGGCGATGCGCGAAAATTCCGGCAGTTTGGCGGGAATAATCTTGGGCAGTATTGACCCCTCACTCGGCTTCGCCACCCTCTCCCCATCCGATGGGGAGAGGGACGGGGTGAGGGGCGACTCATGGTTCAGAAGCTGCCGGCACACATCGGCAAATTTCAGGTCCGCCTCGCCGGTGATGACGTGGTCGGCGAGTTCCACAATGGGTTGTCCCTCGGTTTCGTAACTGACCTCCGGCCCGCCGAGGATGATTTTAATTTCCGGCCGGATGCGCTTGATGGCGGCGACAACCTCATTGGATTCCTCGACATTCCAGATGTAAATTCCGAAGCCGATGATTTTCGGCTCGCGCGCCAGCAGCGCCTCGGCGATGTCCAGCGGGCGCAGATTGATGTCGAACTCCGCGATCACGGCGCGAGGCTGCAAGTCGCCTAGATTGGCAAACAGATAGCGCAGCCCGAACGCGGCGTGGATGAACTTCGCGTTGAGCGTGGTGAGGACGATGTCCGGCATCGCCAAGAAAATAGCAATTGCCGCCGCCCACGCCAAAGGGGAAATCCATTATTAGCCATAGATTTTCACAGATGAAACACAGAAGCGTTCGGAAAAAATCTGTGTTTCACCTTTGTCCATCGGTGGCCATGGGGTCTTTCCCTGACTTGACGCGGCCCGCATTCCTACTATTTATTAAATATGCAACTCGACAAGCTCACTTTGAAATCGCAGGAGGCGTTGCAGGACGCCCAACGGCTCGCGCGGGAACATGCGCACCAGGAAATGGACGGCGAGCATCTGCTGCTCGCGCTGATCGGCCAGGGCGAAAGCCTCGTGCCGGAATTGCTGGCGCGCATCGGTGTGCCGCCCGCCCAGCTCCAGCCGGATTTGGAAAAGGAACTCGCCCGCCGGCATAAAATCCAGGGCGGCGGCGATCCCTACGCCGGCCGCGATTTGCAAAAGGCGCTCGATGCCGCGCAATCGGAAGCCACCAAGCTCAAGGACGATTATGTCAGCACGGAACACCTGCTGCTCGGCCTGCTCGACGAGGCTAGCCCGTCGCTCAAGAAAATTTTCACCGCGCACAATCTCAAGCGTGACGCGGTGCTCAAGGCGCTCGCGGAATTGCGCGGCAACCAGCGCGTGACCGACCAGCAGCCGGAAGGAAAATTTCAGGCACTGGAAAAATACGGTCGCGATCTCACGGCACTCGCACGGCAGGGAAAGATTGATCCGGTCATCGGCCGCGATGAGGAAATCCGCCGCGTGATGCAGGTGCTGACGCGTCGCACGAAAAATAATCCGGTGCTGATTGGCGAACCCGGAGTAGGCAAGACGGCGATTGCCGAAGGATTGGCGCGACGTATCGTCAGCGGCGACGTGCCTGAATCGTTGAAAAACAAACGGCTCGTGGCGATGGATTTGAGCGCGATGATCGCGGGCGCAAAATATCGCGGCGAATTTGAGGACCGGCTCAAGGCGTTTCTCAAGGAGATCACCGCGAGCGAAGGGAAAATTATTTTGTTCATTGATGAGCTGCACACGATCGTCGGCGCGGGCGCGGCAGAAGGCGCAACGGACGCGGCGAACATCATGAAGCCGCAGCTCGCGCGCGGCGAACTGCGCTGCGTGGGCGCGACGACGCTCGACGAATATCGCAAACACATCGAGAAAGACCCGGCGCTGGAGCGGCGCTTCCAGCCGGTGCAAGTCGCCGAGCCGACAGTCGAGGCGACCATCGCGATATTGCGCGGACTCAAGGAACGTTACGAAGTGCATCACGGCGTGCGCATTCAGGACGCGGCGCTCGTGGCGGCGGCGACGTTGTCGCATCGCTACATCACCGACCGGTTTCTGCCGGACAAGGCGATTGATCTCGTGGACGAGGCGGCTTCGCGCATCAAGATGGAATTGGATTCCAAGCCGACGGAACTGGACCAGCTTGACCGGCAGATTTTGCAATTGGAAATCGAGCGCACTTCGCTGGCAAAAGAAAAAGATCCAGCCAGCAAGGAGCGGCTCAAGATCATTGACAAGGCCGTCGCGAACTTGAAGGACAAATCCAAGGCGCTCACGGCGCAATGGCAGAATGAAAAAACGGCCGTCAATGCCGTGAGCATTGTTCAGTCGCAATTGGAGCAGGCGAAGATTGAATTGGAAAAAGCCCAGCGCGCCGGCGATTTGAGCAAGTCGGCGGAAGTGCAATATGGCAAGATTCCCGATTTGGAAAAGAAGCTGGCCAAGATGGAAAGCGCTGCTGACGCTTCGCCTTCGCTGAAGGGCGCGAATACTCGTCCCACTTTGCTGCGGCAGGAAGTGACGGACGAGGACATTGCCAAGGTCGTCGCTGCGTGGACGCATATTCCCGTTTCGCGGATGCTCGAAGGCGAGCGCGAGAAGCTGCTCAAGATGGAAGAGCGTTTGCAGTTGCGCATCATCGGCCAAAAGCAGGCGATCACCGCCGTATCCAACGCCGTGCGTCGTTCGCGGAGCGGCTTGCAGGACACGAACCGGCCCATCGGCTCGTTTATTTTTCTTGGCCCGACCGGCGTGGGCAAAACGGAGACGGCGCGCGCGCTGGCGGAATTTCTTTTTGACGACGAGAGCGCCATGATCCGAATTGACATGAGCGAATACATGGAGAAGCACACGGTTGCGCGGCTCATCGGCGCGCCGCCCGGCTATGTGGGTTACGAAGAAGGCGGGCAACTCAGCGAAGCCGTCCGCCGCAAACCCTATTCGGTGATTTTGTTCGACGAAATTGAGAAGGCTCATGCCGACGTTTTCAACGTGTTGTTGCAAGTGCTCGACGATGGCCGGCTCACGGACGGTCAGGGCCGCACGGTGGATTTCAAGAACACCATCGTCATCATGACCAGCAACCTCGGCTCACCGATCATTCAGGAATATTTCATGGACGGACACACCGACAAGCCCGCGCATCAGGCGATGGAGGACAAGGTGCTGGCCGAGTTGAAGAAACATTTCCGCCCGGAATTCCTGAACCGCGTGGACGACGTGATCATTTTCCAAAGCCTCGACGAAAATGAAATCGCGCGTATCGTGGAAATCCAGCTCGGCCGCCTCGAGCAACGCCTCGCGCAGCAAAACCTCACGCTCGACGTGGACGCCGCCGCGAAGAAGCTGCTGGCAAGCGAAGGCTACGATCCGCAATTCGGCGCGCGCCCGCTCAAGCGCGCGATTCAGGAGCACCTGCTCGACCCGCTCGCGACTAAATTACTCGCGGGAGAATTCAAGCCGGGCGACAAGATCAAGGTCAGCGCGAAGGGCGACGGATTAATTTTTACAAAAAGATAATTATCACCGCTGGATATCGGTCATGGTTTCCAGTTCAACGGTGGCGGGTTCAAGGCCGGGCGCGGTTGCCGTTATGTTGACCTTGCCGGTGGCGGTAGTGGTTTGGAAGACGGCCAGCCCACGGCCATGATAAGCCTTGCGGGTCGGACCTTGATACGGTTCGGGACTGTTCACGTCACCGTTCTCGATGCCCAGCAGTGCCGCCGGTCCGTCCACGGCGAAAGTGACTTCTTGTTCCGCGTCCGGCGCGCGCACACCTTGGGCATCCACGACTCGGAATTCCAGATGGCAGATGTCCTTGCCGTCGGCTTGAAGCCGGGTGGCGTCGGGCAGCAATTCAATCCGGCTAGCCGGCCCGGCCGTTTGCAACGTGTATTCGCAAACTTCAACATCGTTGCTGCGACCCGTGGCTTTGAGCACGCCCGGTTCGTAGGGAACCCTCCAGCTCAGCACCCCATTCGTGGCATCGGAAAGCTGTTTGGTTCCGATGAGCCGTCCATTAAGGGTCAGCGTAATTTCGGGGCAATTCGCATAACAAAGAACGTTGACCGTGGCGTTCGACGGCCAGTTCCAATGTTCCGCAATATTGAAACCGGGCCGAGCCGACCTACGGGTTCCATCGGCGACGCAGAGATAAACCATCGGCTGGTCGCTCCACAGGCTTTGCCGGAACCATGCAATCGGTTTCTTGAATCCGCACAGGTCCAGCAACCCGGCGCCACTGGCGCGGTTCGGCCATGCGTTCGCCTCGCCGAGATAATCTATACCAGTCCAGAGAAACTGTCCGGCGACGTAATCGTTGTCCTGCACTGCCCGCCATGCGGAGTACTGCTGGCTGGTCTCGCTGCCGAAGATGATGCGCTGCGGAAATTTCTTGTGGTCGGACGGGTAGCGCGCCTCCTGATAATTGTAGCCGACGGCGTCCAGCAGTTCCGGCAGGCCGACGGATTCGGACATCGGCAGGTTGGCAAGCGCGGCGGTGACCGGGCGCGTGCGGTCCAGTGATTTCACGGCGGCGATGAGCGGCGTGGCCAGCTTGACCATATCCTGCGCAGGCGGATTGCCCGGCTGATAATCGTTGCCGAGCACCGGGTCGGTGAAGGGGTCGTTTGCGTAATCAATCTCGTTGCCGATGCTCCAGAGAATAATGCTTGGATGGTTCCGGTCGCGGCGGATCATGTCCGAGATGTCGGTAACCGACCATCGGTTGAACAGCTCTGCGTAGCCAAACCGGCTGGGCAGGCCGTTGTTGCGGCCGCTGACCCACTTCTTTTTGGACGGTGTGAATTCGTCGAAAGCCTCATCCTTCACCAGCAAGCCCAGCCGGTCGCACATCTCCAGCAGTTCAGGCGCGGGTGGATTGTGGCTGGTGCGAATGGCGTTGACGCCGATTTCCTTCAACAGGCGCAGCCGCCGTTCCAGCATCTTGTCCGGCACCGCCACGCCGAGGCAGCCGGCATCTTCATGAATGCAGACGCCCTTGAGTTTCAGCGGCTGCCCATTGAGCAGAAAACCTTTGTT
>PKZR01000373.1:5334-5704 GCA_003133815.1 Limisphaerales bacterium
TCCGGTGTGGTGACATAAGTTCCCCAATGGGCGATGTGCAGCTTGTCTGTCACGCAGAGCCGGACATGGCGGTAAATGCCGGAGCCGGTATACCAACGCGAGTCCGCGAACCGCGAATGATCCACGCGTACCGCGACGACATTTTCATCGCGGCCAAATTTCAAATACGGGGTCAGGTCATATGCGAAGCTGGAATAACCATAAGGCCGCGCACCGACAAACACGCCGTTGATCCAGACTTCCGAGTAATCATAAACGCCGTCGAACTCAATTGTGACGAGCCGGCCTTTTTGAGCAGAGTCGATTTGGAAATGTTTGCGATACCAACCGAGGCCGCCCGGCGCGTAACCGTTGCCGCTCCCGTAATTCG
>PKZR01000418.1 GCA_003133815.1 Limisphaerales bacterium
CTGGAACAACATTGCACCCATCCGGATTTTTTCCTCCCTCTATTTCATCGGAACTAAATGGGTCGCTGGCAAAATGAATGGATTCACCTGTCACTTAATTGTAACGTCCCGCACACACACGAGAATGTTACCATTTACACCTTGATGAAATATAAACGCCGCGCCGCATCGGCTTTCACGCTCGTCGAACTGCTCGTCGTCATCGCCATCATTGCCATTTTGGCCGCGATGCTGCTGCCGGTGCTTGCCGCCGTCAAGAACAGCGCCAAAAGAAGCAAGGCCAGGGTCGAGGAACAAAGCATCGCCACCGCCGTTGAAGGCTACGATTCCGCTTATGGCCGCCTTCCGGTTTCAAGCGCGGCGCAAAACGCGGCGGGAACGGGCGATTTCACCTACGGCGCAGCCTTTAACGGCGGGAACTTCCTTAACCCCGCTTATCCCACGAACAATTCCGAGGTGATTGCCATCCTGATGGACAACACCCAGCTGACGGTGAACGCAAACCACGTCAAAAACCCGCAGCAGACAAAATTCCTCAATGGCACGCCGGTGAGCGACCCCACATTGCCCGGCGTCGGCCCGGATTTGGTCTATCGCGACCCCTGGGGCAATCCCTATGTCATCACCATGGATTTGAATTACGACGACATGTGCAAGGACGCGTTTTATTCCTCGGACAAAGTGTCCCATGGCGGACTCAACGGATTGGTAAATCCAGACGGACCAACTGCGACGACAGACAACTGGCAATGCCGTGGCAAAGTCATGGTCTGGTCCGCCGGGTCGGACGGGAAAGTTGACACCGAAGATCCCGCCACAGATTGGGAAAACAGGAACAACGTCCTGAGCTGGCAGTAAACTCGCGCGGATTTGCCGGACAATTCCATCCACCCCACAAAAGAGACCTCTGTAAAACCATCCATCAAACGTGGCGGCGTCCCGGCAGAGTGTTCCGAAGGAACAATTGAGAACCCATTCCGTCACACCTGCACCGGGAAATCTAGCCGCCATATTCTTTTGCTTCGGGATTGTATTTGTCTATATCCGAGGAGAGAGGGAGTGGGAGCGATGCGAGCAGGCGTATGAAAAGACATGAGCTTTCCAGCCAATAATTCTCCCGAGCCAAACAAATTGTCGCCAACCACCCCGGCGTGAAGTGAAACAACATCCTCCCTCACCCAAGCCCACCCGTTCGAGGCGGAGAGGGAATTATACAATCTGCGGCTGGACCTTTTCAGGATCAACGCCCAGATCTTTGATGGCTTGCGCCACGACTTCGCAGCCGATGATGTTCTTTTCCGCCAGCGCGTAGAGCGTGCCGATGACGGTGGATTCAACGTCCATGCCGAAGAACCGGCGCAAACGCGCGCGTGTGTCGCTGCGGCCAAAGCCGTCCGTCCCCAGCGTGAACAATCCGCCCGGCACCCACGGCGCAATCTGGTCTGGCACGGTGCGGATGTTGTCGGACACGGCCACGAATGTCCCCTGCTCTTTCGCAAGGAGATTTTCCAAGTAGGATTTCTTTGGCGGCTCGGTGGGATGCATCATGTTCCAGCGCTGGCAGCGGATGGCATCGGTGCGGAGCAGCTTGTAGCTGGTCGCGCTCCAGACATCGGCGGAGACGTCGTAGCGTTCCGAGAGAATTTCCTGCGCCTTGAGCGCGGATTGGATGATCGGCCCGCTGCCTAGGATATGAGCCTTGACTTTTTTGCCTTCGGCGCCGGACTTGAATTTATACAGGCCCTTCAGGATTCCGTCCTCGACTCCCGGAGGCATCGGCGGCATGGCATGATTTTCGTTGTAAAGCGCGATGTAATAGAAAATGTCCTCATTCTCCACATACATCCGGCGCAATCCGTCGGACACGATGACGGCAAGTTCGTAACCGAACGCCGGGTCGTATGGCAGGCAGGTGGGGATGGTGCTGGCGTGCAGCAGGCTGTGTCCGTCCTGATGTTGCAGGCCCTCGCCGTTGAGCGTGGTGCGGCCGGAAGTCGCGCCGAGCAAAAATCCCTTCGCCCGGATGTCGCCCGCGAGCCAGAACAGATCGCCGACGCGCTGCGGCCCGAACATGGAGTAGTAAATGTAGAACGGAATCGTAGGCACGCCGTGCGAGGCATAGCTCGTGCCCGCCGCGATGAACGACGCCATCGAGCCGGCTTCGCTGATGCCTTCCTCGAGAATCTGCCCGTCCTTCGCCTCGTGATAAAAAAGCAGCGAACTGCTGTCCACCGGGTCGTAAAGCTGGCCTTTGGACGAGTAAATCCCGATTTCGCGGAACAGCGCGTCGAGGCCGAACGTGCGCGCCTCGTCGGGGATGATGGGCACGATGTTTTTGCTGATGCCCTTGTGCCGGAGCAAAATCGTCACCAGCCGCACGAACGCCATCGTCGTGGAGGCTTCCATGGCCGAGCCTTTGGAAAATTCGGTGAAGTAATCGAGCTTCGGCACGTCAAGCACCGCCGGCTTGACGATGCGCGCGGGCACAAACCCGCCAAGCGCCTTGCGCCGTTCGAGCAGGTATTTTGTCTCCGGGCTGTCCGCAGGCGGACGATAGAACGGCGTTTCGGCAATCACGTCGTCCGAGATGGGAATTCCGAAGCGCTCGCGAAATTCGCGCAGCTCCTTCTCGTTCATTTTCTTCTGCTGGTGCGAAATGTTTTTGCCTTCGCCGGCCTCGCCAAGGCCGTAGCCCTTGACGGTCTTTGCAAGCACGACCGTCGGGCGCCCCTTGTGATCCATCGCAGATTTGTAGGCCGCATACATTTTGCGAACATCGTGCCCGCCGCGCAGCAATTTGGAAATCTGCCCGTCGCTCAAATGATTCACGAGCTCCAGCAACTGCGGATACTTGCCGAAGAAATGCTGGCGCGTGTAGCTGCCCGGCTCGACGATATATTTCTGGTAATCGCCGTCCACGCATTCCTCCATGCGCTGCAGCAGCAGGCCGGTCTTGTCGCGCTTGATGATGTCGTCCCACTCGGTTCCCCAGATCACCTTGATGACGTTCCAGCCCGCGCCGTGGAACAGGCCTTCGAGTTCCTGGATAATTTTTCCGTTGCCACGCACCGGGCCGTCGAGGCGCTGGAGATTGCAATTCACCACCCAGATGATGTTGTCGAGATTTTCGCGAGCGGCTAGAGTGATGGCTCCCAGCGATTCCGGCTCGTCCGATTCGCCGTCGCCGAGGAACGCCCAGACCTTCGGCTCTTCCTTCCAGTTCGTCAGCCCGCGCGCCTGCAAATAACGGTTGAAGCGAGCCTGATACAGCGACATGATCGGGCCAAGACCCATTGAGACCGTCGGAAACTGCCAGAAATCCGGCATCAAATACGGATGCGGATACGACGACAGGCCCCCGCCCTCGGCAAGTTCCTGCCGGAAATTCCGAAGGTGCTTCTCGTCCAACCGGCCTTCAAGAAAAGCCCGCGCATACATTCCAGGCGCGGCGTGACCCTGGAAATAAACCATGTCGCCGGGGAAATCTTCCGTCGCTCCGCGAAAGAAATGATTCTGCGCCACTTCGTAGAGCGTCGCCGAAGACGCGAACGAAGCGATGTGTCCGCCGACGTTCGTCGTGGAATTCGCCTTCACCACCATCGCCATCGCGTTCCAGCGGATAAGGCTCTTGATGCGGCGCTCGATGTCGCGGTCGCCTGGATACGGTGCCTGCTGGTCCGGCGAAATCGTGTTGGCGTAAGACGTGGTCGGCCCCGCCGACGGACGCGGCGCGGCGCGCAACTGGTCCGCGAGTTTTTCGAGCAGCTTGGCCGTGCGCTCCGGCCCCTGGCTTTCCAGCGCCATCTCAAAGACCGCCTGTAGCGAATCGCCCGCCTTGTCGCCATTTCCATTTCCAGATGGCGAAGCGAAGGGGGAACGCGAACTGTAAATTTCTTTTTTCTCCATGCTCACTGTGTTAATCAATTCTTCCTGGCACGCAAAAAGCGCGCAGACAATAAAACCCAACTTGACCCCAAACGCCAGCGAAATCCGATGAAGCTGCTCGACCTCACCCTCCCCTCACCCGCCGAAAATCTGGCGTGCGACGAGGCCCTGCTCGACTGGCGCGATGAAAACGGCGGCGAAGAAATCCTGCGCTTCTGGAAATCGCATGAAACTTTTATTGTTGTCGGCTACGCAAATAAAGTTGCAACGGAAGTGAATGTCGAAAGCTGCCGCGCTGGACAAATTCCCATTTTCCGCCGCTGCTCCGGCGGCGGAACGGTTTTGCAGGGCCGGGGATGTTTGAATTACGCGCTCATTTTGGAAATCAAAGAGAATTCGCCGCTCGCCGGGATTTCCGGTGCGAACAAGTTCATCATGGAACGCAACCGCGAGGCAATTGAGTCCAAAGTCCAAAGTCCAAAGTCCAAAGTCCAAATCTCAATCAACGGCCACACGGACTTAACTCTCAACCCTGAACCATCAACCCTCAATAAATTCTCCGGCAATTCGCAGCGCCGCAAAAAGAACTTCCTGCTCTTTCACGGGACTTTTCTTTTGGATTTCGACCTCGCACTTGTCGGCGAATTGTTGCGCATGCCGTCCAAGCAGCCGGATTACCGTCAAAGCCGCAGCCACGGCGAATTTCTCACCAACTTGAACTTGCCGTCGGACACGGTGAAAGCCGCATTAATTAAATCGTGGAACGCAACTGAGGAATTGAAAGATTTTCCAAAATCTAAAATCCAAAAACTAGCCAGGGAGAAGTATTTGACCGGGGAATGGAATTTGAAATTTTAGAGCCGCTCCGCCAGTGCCGCCTGGCTCTTTGCAAAAATTTCCTTGTGCAGCGAACTGCCGTGCGAATCCATCGTCACCACTGCTGGAAAATCCGCAATCTCCAGTTCCCAGATCGCCTCCGGCGCGCCGAATTCCTTCATCATATAGACATTGCGGACGCGTTTCACGCATTCGGCCAGCACCTGCGCCGCGCCACCTACCGCATGCAAATACACGCAGCCGTATTCCTTGCATGCCGCAAGAGTGCGGTCGCCCATGCCGCCCTTTCCGATGACGCCGCGAATTCCAAAATCACGGATGACCTGCCATTGATACGGCTCCTCGCGGATGGACGTGGTCGGGCCGGCTGCGGTGCATTTATAGCTGCCGTCGTCCTGTTTCATCATAACCGGGCCGCAGTGGTAAAGAATGCCGTCACGCAAGTTCACTTCCGGCGGCAGCTTGCCGCCCTCGTGGAGATACTTGTGGACCGCGTCGCGCCCGGTGAACACGATCCCTGAAATCAAAACCTCGTCGCCGACCTTCAGCGCGCGGATTTTTTCTTCGGTGAATGGAAAGCTTAATTGAATCATGAAACTCCTGCTAACTGGCCGGAACGAGTTTTTGAAATTCAGGCAGATTGCGCAGGGAATTTAAATGCCCGTCGGTTCGCGCCTGGGTCAAAAGGTCGGTCGCCGCAGGATTGGCCTTGAGCCGCTTCGCGTTCAAGTCGAGGGCGACCTTCAGGTTTTCAAGAGCCTCATTGGTCTTGCCCAGCACGGCCTCGACGGCGGCAAAGTCGTAACGTGGCTCAGGCTGGTCTGGCGCGATTACGACGATTCTTCCAAGCACGCCTTCGAGTTTGATTATCCTTCCCGATTCGGCATAGAAACTGGCGATGGCGCCAAGTTGGGCGGTGGAAATGTGGGCGTTGGTAATCGCCTCATCAAACAGTGAGATGGCGGCATTGGTCTGCTGCATTTGCAAATACGTCCCGGCAAGGCCAAGGATGTTCGGCAAATCCGCCGGGTTGGTGGTGGCTTCTGACTGCATTTGCTGCATCTGATTCTGGGCTCGGGACATGTCACCGTATTGCTTTTTATAATTCTCCAATTGCGCAATGAGGCCGGAGACCTGATCGTTGTAGGGGTCGAGTTTCTGACACGTTTTTGCGACAATCAAAGCGTCATCAAAGCGTTGGAAACCAAGCAGGAAGTTGACATAACGAAAAACAGCTTCAGGGCTGTAAGGACAAAAGGCAAAGGATTGTTTGAATGCGAAATCCGTTTCCTTGATCAACGCCTGCTGTGATGCCTGGGTTTTCTGACGGTATTCGGGCGGGCATTGCGGCGTCAGGCGCCAGGCATAAACACCGGCGATGGAGCTGCGCAGCTTGGAGAAAGCCTTCTGGCCGTCGTCGTCGCGGATGAATTTGCGGTCACCGGTGAAGCCGTCATAATTGTTGCCGAGATAAACCTTCTCGGCGAAGTCCGCGATCTGCTGCACGGTGGTGTCGTAGGTGATCCAGTTGCCGCAGAGCCGCTCGGAATATTTGCTCCAGAATTCATGATCCTTCTTGAAGATGTCGTCGGTCAGCTCCGGCAGCGGGTTGCGGTTGATCTTCATGATGATGCCCGACGGCGTTTCGTAGGGATACATCCAATCGAGAGGGAAACTTTCCTCGACGTAAAAGTCATTGGTCGGGTTGTGGTCGAAAATGACCTTGCAAAGCAGGCCGTTGATTTCCATCACGGCGACCTGGCCGGAAACCTGCACATGGCCTTCTGCATCTGCATGAACTTCTTCACCGGGCTTGAGCTGGCCAAGCTGCTGACGGTGGGCGACATCCTCCGTGTATTCTTGGAAACAATTCTGTGAATCCAGCGGGGACGGGATGTAGATTTCGTTGTGCGGATAGACACCCTCGGNNCCTCGGCGCGTCGGCGTTTTTCAATGCTGGCGCCCAATGCGGTCAACGGCTTGTCCAAGGTTGAATCCAGCAGGTTGGCAATGCCATCAACGAGCGAATTTCCCGTGTCTCCTTTGCCCATGTCAATGCCATCCATGATCACGTTGGCGGGGTTGCCGATGCCAATGGTGACTGCGATGTATTTGATGAACCGGCTGAAAAAAGGCGGGTCTTTTTGCTGGCTGCGAAAGTATTGCGCCCGGAGATAATCAAGATAAGTTCCGTCTGCCAGTGCGTTTTGGGTGATGAGATAAACGTCGCGGCGGTCAAATTTTTGGTCTTCCAACGGCTGGCAACTGTGCGGGATGAAACTCTCGCAGAAAATCATGTAGGTCGGACAGAATCGCCCTGGGTCGGTGCCGCCAAAAAGAATCGTGTTGCGCGACATTTCGGGGTAAATGCCAAACGGCGGCGTGAACATGTCATGCCCGAACCAGTAGCCGAACCAGTGGTTGCGCTGCTCGCTTTTATACCAGTGCGACAAAGAAGAATAAACCGGCGCGGTGGCAAAAATGCAAAGCGTGATCACCACCGGGGCGCGGTTGCGGTAGAGCAGCAGCGCGGCGATGAAAATCAGCGGCGTTGCGACCAATATCAGATTTGCAAAAACGGGCGAACCGTATTGGTTTTTGTCAAACGCGCGGATGATGCCGCTGAAAAATTCATGCACACCGGTGATCTCGCCGGCGGGACCGAAGTAAAGTTTGCCCATCGCGCTCACCAGACAATAGAGCGCGAGCACTGTGGCAATCGCCCCGCCGATCAATCCCCAGTTCCGGAATCTTTCGTAATGCGTCGCCATGTAAGCCGCAAGCAGGGCCAGCCCGTAGCCGATCATGATGGCCACCACCGCGTGGGAAGCCGTGAAGAACACCTCGCACAACAACGCGTTCTGGCGGTCCAGGCTTGTGTTCATGATGATCGTCAGCAGAACACCAATGCATAAATAAATGGCCGCCAGCCCGATGATCCATGCTCGTTCGCGGTTTTTCATCCGCCAGAGGAAGAAAAATGGCAACGAAGCAATGAACAGATAAACCCAACCGAACGAATCGGCGAGGCCGCTGATGAGCAGGCCGAGTTGCGAGATGAAACGCATCGGATCCTGGATGATGTCCGTGGGGTTGGACTTTTCATACTGCCCGCGCGACAGCGCATGGAAAAATCCCTCGACCGTGCGCGGATATCCCCACTGCATGGGCGGATCCGACATGCCAGCAAGCGGTTCATAAAAATAAAATGCCGCACCCAGCGTCCAGAGCAGCCCCATGAACAGAACCGCCTTCCATTCCCTGCCCAGTTCGCGCGTTTCAATGCCAGTCCAAAAACAGACCACGGTGCAGACAGCCAGAATTCCACCGTAAAGAATCACACATACTTCCATGATCTTGCCGCCAAGATTCAGAACCTTGTTGAACGTCTCGGCCCGGAACGACAGTGGATCGGTGTCGCCATTCGGTTCAAAGGCCATCAGCAGAAAAAACCACAGCAGAAAGACGCCGGCGATTGCGACTGTCGGCCAGAGCAATGCCTGTTTCCATGATTTGCCGAGCCGTTTTGTTTGAACCCAGGAACTGATGTAAATCCAGTTGAATCCGGCTACCGATCCCAGTCCGACAAAGTAAAAGATGTTTTTGAACATCGGGCTTAAATCATTCAAGGCTTGCACCTTGTTTGTTTCCATCCCGATCAATCCCAGCGCGAAAACAATGCTGTTGCCCAAAAATAAATCTCGCCCAAGTCGCGGCAGGGCTATGGCGATGCACACTTCAATGCCCATCGCGGCCACGAGCATCGTTTGATGGATCGTCGCGCAGACGCCGAAGAAAAACATTCCGATGTAAAGATAACGCTTCTGCTGCGGCGCATAAATCCACCGGAACAAACAGAGCGCCACCACCATGATCCACGGCACGTCGAAGAGCGAGATGCGGTTGATGACCACCGATTCCATCCACATGAAACGGTCAAAGCCCAGCATCAATCCCGCCACAATTCCCGTCACCACGCAGATGACATTCTCCCATTTGCGGCTCATGTCCTTCAATTCATCAATGCCCTCGATCAACATGCTGCTTCCTCGCGAAACCATGAAGCCGACCAGCCCGCACGCCATCGCTGCCGCGAAGGACTCGCCCACCTCCACACGCCAGGCGACATTGCCGAACGGCACGATCACCGTCCACAGCCACGAATAAATCGCCCAGAACGGATAGCCCGGCGGATGCGGGATGCCGGCATAATACGACGCCGTGCACAGCTCGCCGGAATCCTCCAGCGTCAGTTCCGGTGCGAGCGTGAACAGATAGGCCGTCCAGACCACGGCGAAAATGACCGCCAGCACCAGCCAGTCAATCTTTCGGAACAGCGGCGGAACTTTTACGGGAACAGGTTTGGCGGCGGGCGTGGTCACGGGAGTTTTTCCCGCAGGTTGCTTGCCGGTCGGCGCATTGCTTTTGTCATTGCTCATTTGTAAATCGTCAAATCAATTCATCTTGACCGTGAAAAAGGAGATATACTAGAAGTGAAATTGCCATGGTTTGTCCAATCAAAAGTGACGGAAAATAAGTTGTTCTCCGTTCCCCCGTCATTGCCGGAAGCATAAACTGCGGAACTTTGATTGCCCAAAACCATCGGTTCGAGGTGCGTGGAACCGCCATAATTCCCTGGATTAAACACCGATATCGTGAGCAACAGGCACGCCGCCGCCGGCGCAAGCGAGCCCAAAAACCACGCCACCCGCCGCGTGGCTTTGACAGGGCCGCCGAACAGTTTCCGCCTAAGCCCCGCCGACGGCCGGCGCGGCTGCCACGAACGCAATTGGTTCTCCAGTGAATCCGTCTCTTTCATAAACGACTCCTTCCTGAGGCACGCCAGAGCGCAACAGCGCGTCGGCGGCCAGTTTGGATTTTATCTTTTGCAAACCGTATCGGTAACGGCCCGCCACCGTGTTCGGCGAAATCTCCAGCAACCCGCCAATCTCCTCGAATGTGAATTGATTCCAGATTTTCAGCACAATCACCTCGCGCTGCTCCACAGGCAATCCCTCCAGACAGCGCACCGCGGCCGACTGCAAAGATTGTTCGGCTTCGTCCTGCGCCTTCTCAAACCAATTGTTACCGCCTGCAAAATGGTGGCCGTGCGCAAGGACTTCCCGCGTCAAACGCCGCCACAGCGACCTCTTGTAATTCAGCGCGCGGTTCCTGAAACTGCGGACACAATAATTCTCCGGCTCTCGCGGCAGTTCCGGCAAACGCATCAGCGCCAGAAAAGTTTCCTGCAGCACATCCTCCGCCTCGCCGTGGCCCAGGCCCAGCGCGCGGCCATAAAGTATCAGGCCGGAAGCCCTCGCCTCGTAAAACTTTTCAAGCCAGTTGGAATGTGCGTCGCCGTTCACGGTTTCAAATGATAGACACCACAACAGCGAAATTTGTATAAACTTTTTTTGAAAAGATAAAAGCCGAAAGGAAAAACGGCAGAACCGATCGTCGCCACCGTGCCGCCAGGATTCACCGTGCGACTGGTGGCTTGCGCTCGGTGTTAAACGGGCCGCCGGGAGCGAGATGCATCAGGACGAACGCCAGCGCGCTGATGACCAGCAACGTGGGATCGCGAACAGGATGCGCCGGACAAAATACATTGCGGCCATCATTTAACCGCAGAGAAGCGGCCATGCAGAGAAAATTATTC
>PKZR01000117.1:0-258 GCA_003133815.1 Limisphaerales bacterium
CCGGCACACAGCCCAGTTCCACAGATTTCATCCAGTTGATCGGCAGCGTTTTCATCATTTATGCGCCGATGAAAAATCTTACGCGGCTGCAAAACCAGGTCATCCAGGCGCGCGCCTCCAGTGAACGCGTCTTCGCACTGCTCGCCACGAAAAACGCCGTGCCGGAACCCGCCAGCCCGCGTCCGCTGAAGTCCGGCGAGGAAATTTATTTTGACAACGTCAGTTTTGCTTACGGCAAAAAAACAGTTCTTAACGACA
>PKZR01000117.1:293-3744 GCA_003133815.1 Limisphaerales bacterium
GATTTGCGAAAACAGATCGCCGTCGTCGCTCAGGAAACCATTCTGTTCAACGAAACCATCCGCCGGAATATTGAGCTGGGCCGGCCCGGAGCGACGGACGAAGAAATCATCGCCGCCGCCAAACACGCGCACGCGCACCAGTTCATCATGGAAAAACCCGGCGGCTATAACACCGTCATCGGCGAAAAAGGCGTCCTGCTTTCCGGCGGCCAGCGCCAGCGCATCGCCATCGCCCGCGCTGTTCTGAAAAACGCGCCCATCCTCATTCTCGACGAGGCCACCAACGCTCTTGACACGGAATCCGAGCGCGCCGTGCAATCCGCGCTGGACCAGTTGATGAAAGGCCGCACGACGCTGTGCATCGCACACCGCTTTTCGACCATTCTGCACGCGGATTTGATTGTCGTCATGGAACAGGGCCGCATCATTGAAACGGGCAGGCACGACGACCTCATGAATCACGGCGGCGTTTATCAAAAACTTTACGAGATGCAGTTCAAATCGTGACGCCGCATTTGCCCGATGAAACACGGCATATGACAGCCCCGAAAGTCAGCGTCCTTATTCCGACATATAATTATGCGCGTTATCTGCCGGAGGCGATTGAATCCGTGCTCGAACAGGATTTTCAGGATTTTGAACTGCTGATCGGTGACGACTGTTCCACGGACAACTCCGCTGAGGTGATAGCCCGCTACGCCGCCAAGGACGAGCGCATCCGTTTTAAGATTCATTCAGCGAACCTTGGCATGGTGCAGAACTGGAACTGGTGCCTGTCGCAGACTCGCGGAGAATTCATAAAATTTATTTTTGGCGACGACAAGCTGTTCTCGCCGACGGCCATCGGCAAAATGGTGGCATTGATGGAAAGCAATCCTGCCATTTCGCTCGTGTCGACTGCCTCCAGCGTAATTGATGCGCGGTCAGCGGCGATAGAAACTCGGAACAATTTTCAACCCGGAATCCGCGATGGGAAAAAAGTCGTTGTGCAGTGTCTTGAACGTCCTGCAAACCTGGTGGGCGAACCTACGCTCGTGATGTTCAGAAAACAGCAGGCCGCGCGCGGATTTGATGCGCGCTACCGGCAGCTTGCGGACTTGGAAATGTGGTTTCATCTTTTGGAGAATGGAAAATTCGGCCATCTTGGCGAGCCGCTTTGCGCCTTCCGCAGGCACGAGTCGCAGCAGACAAACGCGAACCGCAAAAGCGGCAAAACGGAAGATGAAAGCCTTTGGCTTCTGGAAGAATATTTTGCCAGACCCTGGCTTCAAAAAATGGCGACACGGCGGATGCTGTTTGCACAAATCTATTCACTCCGAAAACTGCCCGCCGCGAGCAAAAGCCCTGCGTTGAAAGAAATGAAGCTGGCATTGGGTTCGGACGGGTTTGCGTTTTTTTTAATCCGGCACAAAATCACAAGGCCGTTTTACAAATTGCAGAGGTCAATAAAAAAATGCTTGTCACACTTTCAATACAGTTGAAGAATAGGCATTGCTAACGCCGAAAACAAAATCTTGCACTCCGCCAAGGTTCTGACTTAAAATGGCAAGAGATTGGAATAATAAACAGTGGTAAATATCTAGACCCAAAATCCCGTTGCCAAAAGAGCCTTGGAGCGGTGGCGTGAAGAAAGGCATTTCAATGATTCATATTGTCGTCCCGCATTTTCAATCATTTAGCTGGCTGGCTCTTAATCTAGAAAACCTGTGTTCGCTTGCCGACAATGCCGATAATTTCCAAATCAGCATCATCGAAATGAGCGGGGATGACAGCATTTTCATTCATCCACGCTTTGAAACAAACGCAATATGTCGTTATCACCATACATTCAATAATGTCTGAAATCGGGGGCGATACCCTTCCCGGCGCTCTCTCCGCTATGGCGTGTCCCTCATGCCTAACGCCGAGATCACACTGTTAATTGATCCCGATGCCGTGGTTTTAATGAAAGGATGGGACACCAAACTCTTGAAAATCTTTCAAGATTCAAAAACGGTATGTGCAGGCATTAACCCTCGTTCAGACTTCCCCATTTTTTCTGGAGTTCCTGAATGGAATTGGATGGCTTTTCGCACCGCTTGGTGGCGCGAGCACATAAGCACATTCAATCACCAGCGCATCGACATTGGACATTTATTCACCGATACCGTAGCCAAATGCTGGCACTACGGGTGGAAAATCCACACATGGCCGCTGCTTTCGCGACCTTTTCCAGGACGTGGCGCCGCAGTCTGTGGAATCAGCGGAGAGCCATTCGTCTTTCATGCGTTCTATAGCAGCCGCAAACGGTTGGATAAAGCGTGCCTGCCCGAAAAGCAATTCTGGTTAACAGGAGGAGGAAGTGATTGCGCAAGAGAAATGCGCACACGGCCGATGGTGAATGAACCGATAAGGCTCGTGAGCAAACGCGATTGCTCGCGCGTGGCCGGCAATTTCGGTGAAAGACTTCAAAACGCGCTTGACTCCGGCGCGCGTTTTGTCCCGCAGGAACCCTTCTGGACTCGTTCTCATCGTCGCAAAACCCGATAAGAACGGCTCACTGTTCTTTTGAGGTGCAACCAAAAAAACCGACGAAAATCTTGCAGAAGGCCGGGATTAAGATTTAATCATCTTCATGCGTTCCGAATGCCAAAAATACAATGAAAAAACTTTCTGATCATGCCTTTAATGTCTTCTCGCAATTTGGAGAAGACGGAATTATAGAAAAAATCTTCGACATTATTGGCGTTTCCTCAAAAATCTGCATTGAATTCGGCGCGTGGGACGGCTTCCATCTTTCCAACACGGCGAATCTTTGGGCAAAAAAGGGATGGAAGGGAATTCTCATGGAACTGGACGCCGAACGATTCAAGCAACTCGTTGAGAACACAAATAACCACAAATGCCATTGCATCCAGGCAAAAGTTGAGGCGTCAGGGCAAAATACATTGGATGAAATCCTAAAACGAGCAGGTGTCACCGAACAGATTGACCTGCTTTCCATCGACATTGACGGCGACGACTACCACATTTTCGAAAGCCTGTCAGAGACAAGTCCAAGACTTGTTATTTGCGAATACAATCCCACCATCCCGCCGGAAATTGAGTTGGTGGCTGAACCTGGAAATTATTTTGGCTGCTCCGCATTGTCGCTGGTCAAGCTTGCGGAAAAGAAAGGTTACAAGCTCATCGCTGTGACAGATACCAATTGTTTTTTTGTTCGTGAGACGGAATTTTCTCATTTTGCAGATTACGAAACCTCATTTCCAGCCATAGCCGTAACCAGACATTTGACTTATTTTGTCACCGGCTTCGCCGGCGATTATCTGTTTTCACAAAAACCAATCTTCGGTTGCGAACATCCGACATCGCAAAAATTTACATTGATAGAAAAAAATCTGTTCTTCATGCCGGACAAGCCCGGTTTGGAAACAGTCGAGCCGCGCAAACAATCCTTTCACCAAACCTCTCA
>PKZR01000307.1 GCA_003133815.1 Limisphaerales bacterium
GTGTCGCGCGTTGACGGCACATCCACTTCGGCGATCATATCGCCAATCTGCTGCATCATGTCCTTAGCGGCGGTCACGACCACAGATTGGGTGCGTCCATCCGCCACGGCAAGAACCTGCTGAGCCTTCTGAATCCGTTGTGCGCTGGTGCCAGCACCGCCAGCACTGCCACGACCGCCCCCAAATCCACCGCCAAATCCTCCGCCACCTCTGCCACCTCTGCCACCTCCGCCTCGTCCGGTAGTTTGAGCGCCTCCGGTGCTGCTTGGAAAGACCGACGACAGCATGGCCACCACGTCGTTTGGATTCGCATATTTCATGGTGAACACATGGATTTCCGTTTCCATTTCTGCGCTCGAGTCAATTGACTGGATGATTTCGGTCAGATGCCGGATGTTCGCCTGAGTGTCGGTAATAACGATGGAATTGCCTGCCTGGTTAGCGACAATGATCGCCTGCGGCGAAACGAAGGCTGAAATATCCACCACCAATTGCTGAGCATCCACGAATCGGATCGGGATGATCTGCGTCACAATCATGTCATTTTTCGGAATGTTAGTGGCCACATTGCCAATCTTTACCGGGATGTTGCCAGTTTTTGCTGCATCCTTTGTCATGATGGTCAGTGTCTGGTTGTCGCCCTCGACTGCGGCCAGATTGTTCTGGTTCAAGACGGAATTCAGNNTTTGTGGACAAGGGCGTGGAGACGTAATCTGCGCTGGACTCCATATCTTGCGCCGGCGCAGGGGCCGCCGTTTCCATTTGCGGCGGGACATAAGCGGGTGGTGCCAGTGCTGGAACCGCAGCATCCGCTGCCGGGGTTTGCGCCGGGGCTTTCTCGCCGGAGTCGGTGGGTTGACCGCCCGATTGCTGGAGTGCCTGCGCGCGCTCCGCCCTCAATCTGGCGAGCGGATCGTCCTGTTGGGCGAATGCCTGAAATGTTCCGGCAGCTAGGGCCGCCGCCAAAGTTAGTTTGATGATGGTTTTCATTTTCAATGTCCTGTCAGTTCGGTGCGGCGTTGTCATCTGGTGGAGGCGGCATGTTGTTGTCCGGCGCGATATTGTTGCCGGGCGTTGCGTTATTATCCGGAGAGTTGTTGTCATTCTGCGAATTCATGTTTTGATCGTCCACCTGCGAATTATCGGATGTTGCAGGCGACGCGGCATAATTATTTCCACGCCGGTTAAAGTTTCCGTAGCCGTAGCTATAATTTCCGTTATTTCCGCCATTGTAATTTCCATTGTTATAATTCCGATTGTTGCCATTGCCGAAATTATTACGGCGGCGCCCTCCGCCGCCAAATCCATTGCGGCCAAACCTGCCATTGGTGTAACGTGCGGCAGTCCCGTTTGCAGACAGCCAGTGACCGACGCCATCGTTGTGCAACTGTTCGCCGATCCTCAAAACCGTCGTGTTGTTGGTGTCTGACATCAGCGTCACGGAATCCGCAGAGATGTCCACGATTTTGAAATTGGCGATGTTGTCGTTCAATTGTACCGTCTTGTGGTAATCTGGGCTTGTCCCGTCAAAAAAAACATAAACACCCGCCATCCGGCCTTCGTCATAACCAATGATTCCGACGAGCGAAAAAGAATCCACCTGATTCACCACCGGCTGCGGAGTATAAACCTGCCTTGGCCGAGGACTCCATGGCACATTCGGCACTCGAGTTGGATCAAAAATATTCCGCTGCGCTATGAATTTTGGATAATCCGCCGGCGGGACGACATTAGTGGTCTGCGCAACGGCCAGAAAACTCCGTGCCACGAGGAGCGCCACCAAAATGATTTTATGGGATCGATTCAGATTCATTATTTTTTAAGGGTAGTCAGCGCCAGTCCGCTGAGTTGCAGGCCAAGGGTGAGCTGCTGGCCTGCATTGTCGTGAGTGCTGAACTCGACGGAATCGAGTTTCATCGCCATGGTGTTTTGTTCGATGTCATAAACAAAACGGCTCAANNGCGCCGCTTTCCTGCGACCAGTTGTCAAACGACTTCAAGACCTGCTGTTCCGCCAGCGACGTGTTGTTAGGTAGCGTTTTCGCGCTCATTTCACCCCATTGTCTGCGGATGCTGGGTTCGCGCAGCAGCATGAATTTCCCCTCCTTCACCTGATTGCGAAGCGTGACAATGGTGTCCGAACGCGACTTCCACCATTTTCCAAGCGGTTCAAATACCAGCAGGTCGCCGACATAAAGCGCGACAACCGCAATGGTCAGAATAAGCAAAAATTTCTGGCGATTTTCAATTTTCATGGCTGCATTCCGTTACCAAAATGAAATTCGAACGTGAACTGCATGGGCGACTTGCCCCGAATTGACTGCATTTGAAGCTGAGTCACGCCGCCCATTCCCCGTAATTGCCCGTATGTCTTCAACAACGCCGCCTGTGATTGCGCCGTGCCGGTACACGTCACCACATTCCCGTCGTGGATATCAACCGTCTTGGCCGTCACCTCGCCGTCTTCGGGAAACGCCAGCGTCAGCTGCCGCATGATGCTCAAGTTGATGAACGAATCGTCAAACCACGGGCGGAACTGCTGGATGTCCTGCTGCAAGCCGTCGAGTTCCGTGACTTTGGCCTCCATCTTGTTCCATTGAGAATTCAGCAGCATCAATTGAACCTGCTGAAACATGAACAATCCGCCGAAAACCACCAGCACACCTGCGGCGATCGCTCCGACCGTTTTTAATTTCCCGGAAGAATACTTCGCGGAGAACTGCTGCAACAGAGTCGGCTTCGGCAGCAAAAATTCAAAGGGCGCCGCCTGATCCACCAAACGTCGTGCAGCCAGGCTGAACGCCGCCGAAAGTGAGGCATCGAGCGGAAGCTGCACGCCAAATTCGCCAGGCATATAGGCCGAAACCACTTCAACGCGCAATCCGCCCGGCTCAAACCGCAATTCCATTTCGTCCGCCA
>PKZR01000148.1 GCA_003133815.1 Limisphaerales bacterium
CAAGTCCTGTCGTGGGCACCATTTTGATAATAGCATTGATATAAAGGAGATAATGATTTTTTTAAATCGTTAAAACTTTTGGCATAACAGTTTTGCATAACAATATTAATACGTTCAAATTGGTTTGCGTTCAATCGAAGAAGTTTTTGTTCTTCGATTTTCACTCAGTACAACGAAGTCGCGCTCCACAATCCAAATCCAAAAACAATGGCCAATAGCCAAAGTTGATGACGGATTGTGCCTGAATCTTAAAGGGTTGCCGGACAAATGTAATTTGGCTTTGCTATTCGACCAACACATTTGCCACATCGCGAATCACAATTTCACCCATTTGCCTTTTTGCGACGATTCCTCGACCGCCGCCAGCACAAGCTGGTTTTTCAACCCGTCCTCGAATGTCGGCTGCACCGATTTCCCTTCAGCGCACGCGTTCACAAAATCGGCGATGGCATGGACGAACGTGTGTTCGTAACCCAGCCCGTGCCCCGGCGGCCACCAGTTGCTGACGTAAGGATGAACGCCGTCGCGCGCCGTCACGTTGATTTCGCGGAAACCCTGCCGGTCCTTCGGGTCGTCGGCGTTGTAAAACTTCAGCATGTTCATGTCCTCGAAATCAAAATAAAGCGAGCCTTTGCTGCCGTTGATTTCGATTTCAATGTGGTTCTTCCGGCCTGGCGCATAACGTGTGGCTTCGAGATTTGCCAGCACGCCGCCGTCCATTCGCCCCATGAAAATTGCCGAATCCGGCACGGTCACCTTGCCCATTTTCTTCTGGCCTTTCGCCAACGACTCCGCGCGCGGACGTTCCGGCACAAATGTATTCAGCAATCCGCAGACTTCCTTGAACTCGCCCACAAGGTAGCGTCCGAGGTCAATGATGTGTGAATTGATGTCGCTGTGTACCCCGCTGCCGCTCGTCTCCTTTTGCAAACGCCAGTCCAGCGGAAACTCCACGTCGGCCAGCCGGTCTTGCGCGTAACGGGCGCGAAAATGGAAAATCCGCCCGAGCGCACCTTCGGAAATCATTTTTTTGGCCAGCGCAATCGCCGGGGTGCGCCGGTAATTGTGGCAGACCATGTGGACGACCTTCGCCTTCTGTGCGGCGGCCAGCATCGCCTCGGCTTCCTTGACGTTTAGCGCAAAGACCTTTTCGCACAAAATATGTTTTCCGTTTTTCGCGGCGGCAATGGCCATCTCCGCGTGCAGATACGGCGGCGCACAAATGTCCACGATGTCAATCAGCGGCGACTCGACGATTTCCCGCCAGTCCGTGGTCGCGTGCTGCCAGCCCAACTGTGCGCGCGCGGATTGCGTGGCGGCGGTGTCGCGCCCGCAGATCGTGTGCAGCTCGACGTTGGCCTTGAGGTGGAAGAATTTTGGCGCCTGCCGCCAGGCGTTTGAGTGCGCCCGGCCCATGAAGCGGTGCCCGATCAGTCCTACGCGAAATGTTTTCGCCATAAAAGTTGGGGTTGAACTGGATTCGCATCCCTTTATAGTGAGGTGCAGCAAGCAAGTCAACATGCCTTTCACAACCGCACAAATCGCAAAACTCCTCGGCGGCGAGGTCGCTGGCGACGCCAATGCCACGCTTAAAAGCTTCGCCCCCGCCGAATCCGCCAAGAGCGGCGACCTCACGTTTGCCGAAAACGAGGAATATTTCGCCCGCGCCGAGCAAAGTGCCGCCACTGCTGTCATAGCCGACAAAAAGTTTTCTTCCGCGAAAAAAATCCTGATACAAGTCCCAAACGCCCGCGTCGCCTTCGCCAAGGCCGTCGCATTATTCTTCCCCGAACAGCAATTCGCCGCCGGAATCCATCCCACAGCGGTCATCGCGGCAACGGCGCAGATTGATTCCAGCGTGCATGTCGGGCCGCATTGTGTTGTGGGCGAGCGCGTGAAGATCGGAGCGCATTCTGTTCTACAGGCCGGCATTTTTATAGGAGACGATTCGAGGCTCGGCGACGACGTGAATCTGTTTCCGAACGTCACTATCTATCCGCGCGGGCAAATCGGGAATCACGTCCGCATCCACGCCAATTCTGTCGTCGGTTCGGACGGCTACGGCTACGTTCAGGACGGCGGCATCCACCGCAAAGTTCCGCAGATTGGACATGTCATCATCGGCGACGACGTAGAGATCGGCTCGAACGTTTCGATTGACCGTGGCGCCCTCGGCACGACGACCATCGGCAAGGGCACGAAAATCGACAACCTCGTCCACATCGCGCACAATGTGGAAATCGGCGAGCACTGCCTGCTGTGCGCGCAGGTCGGCATCGCCGGCAGCGCCAAGGTGGGAAATTACGTTGTGATGGGCGGGCAGGTCGGCATCGCCAGCCATTTGAAGATTGGCAACATGGTCACCGTCGCCTCAAAATCCGGCGTGATGCACAACATTCCCGACGGCGAAAAGTGGCTTGGCGCACCCGCGCAGCCGGACAGGGAAATGAAACGCCAGTTCATTGCCATCCAGCGCCTGCCCGACCTACTAAAGCGCGTCGCAGAACTGGAAAAGAAACTCGGCATCGAACGGAAACGCGGCGGCGTGGAGTAAATTTCATTCCGACTCCTAACACAGCTTTTAATTTTAAGTTAAACCGACAATAAATCAGAGCAGCATTTTGGAACTTTGAATTCTCTCATTCCTTACAAAATTACAGCAGATCTAGAGTCCGGCCTTGAAAATTTTTTCCGTCAGGGTTCACTCAACCTCAGAAATAATTGGGGCACAGTGTTTGTAATGGGAATGGAGAATTGTTGTGTGGTGCCACTGCCGGAAACACTCATATANNCAGATTGGCTCCGGAAAGTTGCGATGTAATCGGCCCCGGAGGCACGAGAACATTGGTGGCGTTCAAATACACGTCGGAGTTTGTGTAATTGATCTGCAGGCCAGCGGGCAGTGATATAGATGAAAATGCCCCCGAATCAGATGATGAGGAAACGATGGTGAACCGTTCTGGAATGTAAGGTTGAAAATTATTTGTAAGAAACACCTTCAAAGGGCCGCCAAGGATGGCGTTGCCACCGACGATCAAGCTGCCATATTGGCCGGAATTCTTGCCGCCTACCCCGATGGTCAGACCTGAAGATGGAATGGTAAAATTGCCGGCAATGGCAAGAGTGCCGCTGTCCAATTCGATGGATCCGCCGATGTTGACGAAAAGAGCGGGGGCAGCACCTGTGGTGGGTGTCCATGAGGTCGTGCCGGTGGTGTTGAGCTTGCGAAATTTGCCGGCATTGTAGAAGCCGATGCCATTCTGCCCGAAATCACTGTTCAATGCGTAATCGCATAGAACTTCCCACAAACCATAATTGTAAATGAGCGTGCCCGAACTGCCGCCGCCTTGAATGGTTCCGCCGCTCCATGCCACAGTGCCGTTGTTGATCAAGGTGCAGTTACCCATGCCAAGATCACCCGCGCCGGCCATGACTAACGTCGAGTTGGTGGCGATGGTCACTTGGGCGCCGCTGTTCCAATTGCCGCCCACCCAGGTGAATCCGCCATACAGCACATTGTTCCCTGAGAGGTTTGCGCCGTTTTCCTGTAAATTTGTGGATGTAACCGTGCCGTTGATATTGAACGCGCCTCCTCCAAGCACTACCAGGTTGCTTATTGAACCCGCGCTAAAGACGCCTCCCCCATCCAATGTGATGGGACCTCCGGAGAAGTTGAGCACAGTGCCCTGATTATTAAAGATGGTCGTGCTGTTATCGCTGGGTCTGAACGTCGTGCCTGTGCTGCCGCCGGACTTGCGAAAGGTTCCCAGGTTGTTGAAGACTGTGCCATTCTGCCCGAAATCGCTGTTGATGGCATAATCCGATTGCGCGTCCCACAAGCCATAATTGTAAATGAATGTACCGGTACTGCCGCCGCCTTGAAGGGTTCCACTGTTCCATTGGACCGCACCATTGTTGGTGATGGTGCAGTTCACGATGGCAAGATCGCCCGTATTGGTAATGATTAATGTCGAGTTGGTCGCGATGGTCACATAGGGGGCTCCGTTCCAATTGCCAGCCGCCCAGGTCAGCGCGCCATTGATGACGTTGGTCCCGGTCA
>PKZR01000042.1 GCA_003133815.1 Limisphaerales bacterium
ATTGCAGAGGAAGCCACGGATCTCCAAACGGCAATGCCATCGGCTACAAGGAAGGAACTCCAAGTGATGGAATCAAGGTGAGTGATCTGACTTCTCTTTTAGGCAACCAGTATTTGCCAGCCAAAAATGGAGACCCTGCTTTATTTACTACAACCAAACCATTTGACTTTGTTTTTCTCGATGGTTGCATGACGGGCGCAGGGAGTTTTCCAGAAGCATTCGGGATTCCAAAATCCGTTGCGGGTTCAAGCTACGACGACAACCACAAACACAAGCGCGCATTTATGGGTTGGGGCGGAACAATATCTTATTCCATCTTGGACACCGAAACGATGAATTGGTCATTGTCATTTTGGAACGTTTGGTTGAGCAATCCAACCACCGAAACCGTAATACGCTCACAAAATGCAGCTTACTCGGCACATCCTTCGGGCGGTGACGGCGTGCCAATGGACACTTATGGGAATTTGTCGCTATTGTGGAACAACTGAAAAATAAAAAATAGCCACCATGACCCCCACAAAAAAACAACGGCTTTTAGCCCTGTCGGTTTTTTTCGCTGGATTGCTCGCTGGATTGCTAATTAGCGGGGGGATTGGTGGCTATTTTATCTGGCGAATTGTCAATGTGCTTCATTTGCAGCAAGACCTCTCCGCAGCATCGGAAGCCCAAACCGTTCTTCTTTACATGAAACGAGTTGATTGGGGGACAACCAACGCCATTGCAAAACTCCAAGACGACAGCCGAGAACGTCTCTCCGAATATATCCATGACGTAGAGCAGTCAAAAAAAGAGGGACGAAAACTTGATGAAATGACGCTCGAAACTTATCAGGCAGCCAGAGCCTATTTGTTTCCATTCACTTTTGGAGAGAAAAGAGAAGAAGATTTTTTTTGGAAAAAAATGCTTCCTTCGGCGCAGGAATTTGTTGAACGCAACAAGCTTCCCGCTGCCGATTTTGGCACAAACAACATCGGAAAATATCGCATAGAATTTTTTCAAGACGGGCGGGCGGGTTGCACGGCGAATTTGAAATTAAAAAGCGGTTTGATTTTCACTTTTCTTTCCGATGGAACAAATGTCGAGGTGTCGGCTTTTAGCGATGGAAGAACCAAGACGTATTATGAACTGGATTCTGCGCCCAAAGAAGAAATGGATGCGGTAAAAGCATTAAACCTACGGAATAAATTAAACGACGCAATCGCGCTGGAACTGGCGAAAAGTTTTTTTGTTTTGTTAGGACATAAAGAAGAAAACTTTCATCCGGCAGAATTACATCAATCATATTGGGTTGGCCAAAACGATGTTTGGGGAAACCTGCCTTATTACGAAGTGACATGGTATCGCACAGACGTTACGAAGGAAAAACGCGAAAGCGGCGACTCGAAAGAGTTGCTTAAATCGGTGACGATTGAAGTTTCAGGAATTGATTCCCATTTGATTTCTTATTCCAAAGGCTTGCTGCCCATCGGCAGCGATTTTTGAAAACAACAATTTGTTGAGTTATCTGGCCGACACTCGTTATGAAAATTTTTATTATTTCGGCCACGGCAACGCCCCCGACACCCGCCGCTTCCCTGCCGGAGTCTGGAACATTCTGGTCGGCGCAGCACGCGCCGGGGTCGGCAGAGGAATGGCCCCCGCTAACCCCGACAAACGCCTTCGATTATCTGACCAACACGGCCAGCACCGGCTACGGCACAAATTCTGACGAGGCGGCGTATGCGGCAGACGTTATACTTCCTCCATCATCAGGCGTTAAGCTGGACACGAATTGGCTGTCTCAAGTTCAAGCCAACGGAGGCACTGGAATCATTCTTGTGGAAGGATTCAAGGCAACGACTAAACCGTTGATGCTTGAAATCTGGCTCAATGGCCAGAAATTGGGAGCTGTTCCACTTTATCTAAGCTTCAGTGGTGTGGAACAATTGTTCCGGCATAAAAACTTGATGGCGGCGGCTGGCGGAACTGGAGGTGCATCAGATCGGCTTGCAGATTCCGATGTGCCGAACGAGCCTCAAAACAATGGTGAAAACCTTGTGTTTCTGCACGGCTACAACGTCAACCCGCAACAGGCGCGCGGGGTGGAAAGCGAAATGTTCAAACGATTTTACTGGTCTGGTTCAATGGCAAAGTTTTATGGCGTGACTTGGAATGGGGCGGTAACACAAGGTTATATTCCGGGCATTCCAAATGTTACAACCGACCTCCAGACGAATGAGGTAAACGCCCTTTTGACCGCATCGTCCCTTGCAGCTTTTCTTGGCAATTTGTCGGGAGAAACAACGGTGGCGGCTCACAGTCTGGGCAACATGGTGGTTTTGAGCGCCATCAGTGATTATGGTGCGACGCCGAGCCATTACTTTATGATTGATTCCGCTGTGGCGATGGAAGCGATTGATGGTACCGTTTCACCCGCCGCAAACATGATCAACTCCCAATGGACTGATTACACGAACCGGCTGTGGGCAAGCGAATGGCATGATCTATTCCCGACCAATGATGCCCGCAGCAAATTGACATGGAACAATCGTCTGGGCAATCTGGCCAGCGTGGATATTTACAATTTCTATTCCAGTGGCGAAGAGGTGTTGCGGGAGCAGCCCAACCCAACTCCAAGCCTTATTGGTGTGGCATGGGATGACATCTTTGATGGCACACCGGTGGCCTCTTATCTTTGGGCATTACAGGAAAAAGAAAAAGGGCTGATGGGCGGCAATGAAGTGTTGAGCAGTGATCACGGCGGCTGGAAGTTCAATGACCAATGGTATGGTATTGCAGGTGAACACATGGCGGCGGGAACGGCGGCGTTGCTGCCGGATTCGCAACTGCAAACAAACGCCTTTTTTGACGTGTCATCTGATTTTGTGGGGGCGGAGCTTTTTACCGCAGACACCGCGCTCTACGGTTCGGACGGCAGCGCTTACGCCGCAGCCAACCGCGACCGCATCTTGTCCGACGCCATTCCTGCGCTCACACTACCGGCGGGGGCAAATGTCCTCACAATACTTGATCAACCTAATAACCCGCATAATTTCGATATGACTAGCAGTTCGCTCCAAAACGGTTGGCCAGAAGCACGATTTACGGGAGGCGAACATAACAATAATTGGTATCATTCGGACTTCGATTATGTGGCCTATCCATTCACCTGCAAACTGTTCGAACAAATTGTAACTTTAGGAAATCTAAAATAAATATGAAAAACTTAATCTGTCTATTTTTTATTAGTATCACTATTGCTGCCCGTGCGCAGGCATCTCTCATAGAACACGAATGGAAAGTAACGCTTATAGTAGTGGATGATACTGGACAGCCTGTGGCCTCAGCCAAAACGGGTGTTGGTTATTATTCCAAGTCACAACCGGCTTCGATAGACGGACTGACTGACACAAACGGTGTTTTCATAGCATTGCACCGTGCTTATTCAGGAATTCTCGGATTTGCTGTGGAAAAGGCAGGCTATTACACGACAAGGCAGGGGTATGATTTAGGATTTGTTTATGACGAAGCAAAATGGAATCCAACGCAAACT
>PKZR01000022.1:0-13597 GCA_003133815.1 Limisphaerales bacterium
GAACCACGCCAAACACGCGAACCGATTCAAGGACTGACACTTTTATGACAGAATCAATCCGCGCAGAGTTTTCAATGCAGCGTCGGCCTCTTGCCCTCTGGCGGCGATAAATTCCAGCAATTCATCCGGCGCGCGTTTGTCCTCTTTGCTGACGCGGTTCGGGTTGACGGCTTTCAGATCGTAGGCGGCATTCTCGATTGAATCGCCCTTGGCCAGTGATTCGCGCGCCTCGCGCTCGACGGCCTTCCATTTCTCTTCAAGCTCGATGTCCGCCAGTTTTTTTGCTTTGCGCCTCTCACGGATTTTATCTTCCAGCAATTTGGCCTGAGCGGTAAGTTCTGCCCCTTTCTCGCGATACGGACGGGCTTCTTCCAGCGCCTTTTGCAGCCGGGCGGAAAAGTCCATCGTCCAACTTTGTTTGCTGTCGGCGCGTTTCGGCAGCAGTTGGAAAAATTCCTCAAAGTGCCGGAGCGTGAACGGCGTCTTCTTGCCGGTCTTGATGTCGGACAAATCGTAATACCAGATTTTTTTCGTCTCGCTGCCCTTGATGAAGAAAACCAGATTCGTTTTCACGCCCGCACCCGCTGACGTGAATACCCCACCCGGCAGGCTGACGATGCAATACACGTTGCATTCCTCCAGCAGCTTGCGTTTGGTTTTCACGAACGCCTCGGCGTCCACGCGGAACAGCACGCCTTCATCCAGCACGATGCCGCAATGGCTGGTTTTTCTCATGCTCTTGAGCACGTTTTGCAAAAACAAAACCTGCGTCGCGCCTGTTTTGTATTCGTAGGGAATCTGCGCCTCTTTGCCCTCCTTGCCGCCGAACGGCGGATTCATCAAGACCACGTCGTAAACCTGCGGAGCGTCATTGAACAAACCATCATAGGCCGCCACGCCGGAAAGCGAATTGCCGTGCCAGATGTGCGGCTCGTCAATGCCGTGCAAAACCAGATTGGCCAGCGCGATGGGATAAACCGCGTTGTCCTTCTCGCGCCCGTAAAACGTCCGCCGTTTCAACGTCTCCAGTTTCGGGCCGGTGATGTCGTCGCCCGCTTTGGCGCGCATGTATTCGTAAGCCTGCGCGAGAAATCCACCCGTGCCGCAGCCGGGGTCATAAACCGTCTGGCCGATTTTCGGGTCCACCACCCGCACCATCGCGCGGATGACTTCGCGCGGCGTGAAGAACTGCCCGCCGTCGTTGCCCTTCTCGCCCATTTTCAGCAGCAAGCCTTCATACACCTGCGACAGCGTAAAAACGTGCGTGTCATCCACCGTCACGCTGCTGATTTCGTGAACCTTGTCCAGCACGTCGAGAAAGTTCTTTTCCGAATCAATCCGGCTGCGCTCCACGCTCGACATGATTTCGCTGATGACTTTCTGCCGCGCGTTCGCGCCGGGCTGTTTTTCCAGGCCCTTCAGCTTCGGCAGCAAATCCTCATGGACAAATTTCCAGACGCTCGCATTTTTGTCCTGGCGCAACGGCGAATCCGGCGCGGCCCAATCGCGCCAGCGATACGGTTTGGGGACGGACGACTTGAAACGGATGCCCAGCGCCTCCGCCTCGTCCACCTCGCGCGCCTCCTGCTCGTCGAGGATGCGGAGAAACAGCAGCCACGTCAGCTCCGGCACATATTGCAACGCCCCGGCGCAATTCGAGCGCCGCATGATGTCGCAGATGGATTTGACCGCGCCGTTGACCGACTGTTGCGAGCCGTGGCGTTTTGAATTGGGAACTTCCTTGGCGCGGCTCATGGATTTGAAACAGGTTTTCCTTGAGTCAGAATTTCCTGTTTCAAGTTTTCCAAACCGTCGGATGTGAACATCCGAACATTGTATTCCTGAAAAATATTTTCTACCACGGAAGCCATGTCGTTTGTCGAATCCGTAAAATCTGCCACCACGAACAATTGCATTTTCCCAAGCTGATGGTCGGGATGTCCGAAAATGTAATTCCCCTCAATCGCGTGTTTGCACGCCGCATTGACGATTGTGCCTCGCCGTTGCTGTTCAAATTCAACCGGCTGAATCAGGTTGAACCGGCCATTTTGAAATCCATACGGCACGGTCAATTTTTCCTTTAACGTCGGGATTTGGAATTCCAAGTCCCGCTTCAGAAAAGTTTTCAGGGCCACGTCAGCCAAAACATGGTCTAGCCGCTTACGCAGTGTCAATTCCGCGCGCACGGTAAGGTCTTTGACCGGGTGTTCCACCAACTCATGGAAAAGCGCATTCAAGTCTTCTTCGGGATTGAAAACTTTTACCGGCTTGGGATTGGTCAAAACGACCTTGCTCGCGCGCGTCTCGACGAACTGTTGCAAGTTTTCCAGCAAGCCAAACTCTGCCTTCTCCACTTCGATGCGCTGCACCAGCGCATTTTTCATGGCGTTCAAGTGCTGGTAATTGTCGGCTTCGTCGCCGAAAAATTTGCGGATGCGCTTGTTGTTGTCTGACACCTTGGCGCGGATGAAACCGTGTGCGGGCGAAAATAGCACTACGCCCACGTTCGCCGCTTCCGCGCGGGCGATGTCGGGACAATACTGCACCAAACAATAATAACCTTTGGTCGCATTCATAATTTTATCTTTCGTATCATACCAGCTTGGCTTGCAGCAAAGCGATGAATGTTTCGTTGACGTAATCTGCCCTATCACAGACCTGTGTGGCAAGTGCCGTCCGGCCTGCCGAATCAACCTGCCATTCCACCGGAATTGCGCCAGTCAGGTCTTTCACCCATTGTTTATCCAACGTCTGAAGCTTGGCAACGGCAGCCGTCAACGCATCCCAATGCACCCGGATGAACGGCTTGAATTCAGGAAACAATCCAAACATTTCATCGCCCTTCACCAAATTGATGTGTGACAATTGAGCGTTCAAATCTCTTCCGCAATTGAAGCAATGCGTGTGATCCATTGCCACAAGCCTCAATTTTCCCTCCGCCATACCTTCGTTGGACAGGAAAACATTATTCCGGTTCACCTTGCGTTTGGTGAGGTCAGGCGGATGCCGGTCGCAATTCCTTGTCCAAGTATCAAACAGCACCAATTTTCCGATGTCCTCTGGATTTATCAATGCCTTCAATTCGTCCTCTGTTCCACCCCATTCCACTTGGGATTGCTCGCGCGTGATGAAGGCCGGGCCGGGCTGCGCCTGTCCGTTCTTGAACCGGATTTCATCCTCGGCCGTGACTTGAATGATGGCAAATTCAAACGTCGGCAAACCCAACCATGCTGCCAGTTGAGTGGCAAACCAATCTGCCGCCAGATATTGAGGCCCGCCGCGATTGCCCAAAGCTTTCAGAAAACCCGGCCCGGCGTCGGTTGTCACGCGCACGGTTTCCGTGGCAGTGGCAAACAGCTTGTCCGGGCGTTTGATGGTTGTGGGTTGCCAGGCCATTTTAATTTTGCTGGCTGAATGCCGAGCGCAGCAGCGTGGCGGGCAAAAGCTCGATTTCCGCCAGCCGCGTTTCCAACGTCTCCACCAGCGCACGCGCGGCGGTCAACTCGGCGTCGAGGCGGGCGGCAATTTTCTGCTGCTCGGCGAGCGGTGGCATCGGCACTGTCAATGAAGTGATTTTTTTTGTGCTCAAAGTGTAAAGCCCGGTCGTGCTTTTTGCCTTCTCCAACATTTGCGCGCAGCCCGCTTCACTGTTTAAGTATTCGCTGACAAATTCCGGCATGAGTCGCTCTTTGGACAGCCGAACGCGGATGATGTGATTTTGGTGAATCCATTCGCCTTCTTCATTGAACAAAGCATTTCGGCCAATGTGGTCAACGCTGCCATTGCCTTCCACAATCAGCAAATCGCCGCGTTGCAAACGCAACCTCTCAAATTCTTTCGGAGTCACTTCAAAACGCTCCACGTTGCTCAAGTCGAGGTAGCCGCGTTGAACATTGCGAACTGTTAAAAACTGTTTGTGAAATTCGCGCGGTGCGCGGTCGGGCGTTTTCTGCATTCCGCCGACAACTTCCGAAACGTCACCCAATGCTGCGATTGGCCAGCGGCGGGCGCCGGCACTTGCAAAAATATCGCGGAGCAAGGCGGCGGGCAAAGTTTGGGCGGCGTCCAGTTGCGCTTGCACGGCGGCGCGCGCCCGCTCCACTTCCGCCATCTGCTCCCGCAACCGCGCCGCTATCCGCCGTTGCTCATCCTTCGGCGGCAGAGAAATTTCCATATCCGCCAAAACATTTTCAGGAACGCGCTGCTGTCCAACCGCGCCCGTGAAATGCCGCGTTGCTTCAGTCAAAACTTTTGGCTGCAAAAGAAAATTGAGAATCCATTCTGAAATAATTTCGCCGCGCGGGCGAAACACATGAAATTCAGTCGAGCCAAAGCCGATACCGTCCAGAAGATTTCCAGCAATGGCGTGTTTCCCGTTTTGCATACACGGCGTAATCTTGGCGAAGATCACGTCGCCTTCCGCAAAAAACGTGTAGCCTTTGGCAACTTGACCAAACGGGCGAGTTTCTGGACGAACAATTCCTCCGCCGTTCTCGGCAACGGCGGACATTTGAACAAAGGTCGTCGGCGTGCTGCTTGCCCGATTAAGTTTTGGTCGGCGCGGATTCAATTCGCAAACCTCGCCAAGTTTCACCGTTCGCCAATTTGATCGCGCGTTCAATTTCATTTCACGCAGCGAACAAAGTTTCCTTCGTCTGGCGCATGGAATTAGCGCGCCCCTTTCTTGCTGTTGCAACTACGATGAGCCATCTGTGCGTTTTTAATTTCAGTTTTCCCGCCTTTAATCCATGCGACAATATGGTCAACCGTGAAATCATCCCAATGCAGAGGCTTTTTGCAAATGCGACAAACTCGTTTTTCTTCCGTGTTCCATATCAACCGGCGCTGCTCTGGTGTGAAAATACGCAAGTCGTCTTTGAACTCGAATAAAGAAGCGAGCAAAGTGCGAAGCAATTCGGCCCGGCGATTTCGCGTGGCTGCACTATCAGTGTCGCCTTGGACGGTGAGCAGATAATCACGATAAAGCGGGTGAATTTGTTTTGGAGGCCTGCCTGTTTTCATCATGGCGCGGAGTTCGTCCACTCCGTTGGATAATTTCCGCAACAACCGTTCGGCGATATTATTTAACTTTCTGTCGGCAAGGATGAACCCTTTGTCGCGCATTTCCCACACAAGCATAAACAGCGAATAAAAATCCACTGTGTTGCTAAAACGTGTTTGGTGAATGTTAGGAAACATTTTCTTGACCAAGTTCAATGTGCCTACAAATTCGCGGGATAGGCTATTGAGGGTATTCCCGTTGATGCTCTCGTTGCCAATGGCACGGTCGAGTGAAGTTTTTTTGTTAATTATGCCACCATTATGGATAGACATAAGCAGCTCGGAAACCAGTTCCGTGCCTTTCATTCGGTCAAGCTGACTTCGTGACAGAATGCCATAATCCAAAAAATACCACTCGTATCGGTCAACGAGCCATTGGGCTTCTGCCAAGAAAGCACTGTCATAAAAGCGTGCGTGACGCTTTTCCCCGGAAGTCAACCGCTTTCCAGTGGAATTGATACGGCAGAATAAATCAATAATCTGGGACAGATCGCCGGTGACTTCGACGGTTGAAATTTTGTAGCCCAAAAATGCGCTGCGGGTAGCATGATGGTCATGGCAGATATCTTTCCAACCGTAAGATTCAAGTCCATCACCCAATTCCAGCTTTACATCGAAGGCATCACGCTTGAACCGGCCAAGGCGCATAAACATAAAAATTGTCTCCATGCGCTGTTTTCCATCTATCACATCATAAATTAGGCGTCCTTTGTGTTCGCGCTTGTATAAAAAAATACAAGGGACTGGATAATTCGAAACGATGGACTGAATCAACCGTTTGCGGTCGACGCCGCCCCAAACTGATTTACGCTGAAAGCCAGGCTCTAAATTAATCTGTCCGCTTCTGAACATCAGCATCATTTCGTTGATTGTGCGTTCGCCAAAGTCGCTTTGAATTGCCATGATGAATTAGGGTTTAGGGGTTTATTTTAGGCTGCGAACAAAGTTTCCTTCGTCTGGCGGAGCAGCTTGGCCGGGTCGCCGCCTTGCTTCAACGCGCTCAATCCTTTGGCGGCGCGCACTTCGCCTGCGCTCCACAGTTGATCCGTTTCCAGCGCGTCCGTGCCTGCTTTCTCAAACTGCCGGGCAATCGCTCGGATCACGCGCACGGAGGGCTGTGGAAGTTTGATGAGCCAGTCCGGGGCGGTGGAGTCCAGCCGGGAGGCGCGTTCGGCGCGTGTCTTCGGTTTTATGCCGTAGGCCACGGCGGCTATCACGTCAAACAAATCGTAGTCGTCCATCTGTGCGGCGGTGCGGAGGTTTTCCGGGAGCAAACCTTGCTCGGCGAGTTGTTCCAGAAGTTCGTGCCGCTGTTCCGGGTCGAGCCAGCGTTCGCGGAATCCGGCCAGCGTGGGCACGGTGGCGAGAAGTTCCTCCACGAGGCGCGCGCGGTATTCCGCCGGCGTGGCGCGCACGGTCTGGCCGTCGCGGTTCATCANNCCGTCTGTGCCGCCACCACCGCCGGGCGGCGGTGTGACAAAGTCCGCGCCAAAAAGCGCCGTCGCGCCGGTGTAATCAAAAATGCGGAACATGAGCTTTTCCCCCTCGACGCGTGTTCCGCGCCCGACAATCTGGTGAAAGAGAATTGGCGACCGGATATAACGGAAGAAAACGATGTTGCGGACGCACGGCACATTTACGCCGGTAGTAAGCAAATCCATTGTGGTGGCAATGAAGTTGCGTTTCTGACTGTCGCGCAAATCGGCAATAAGCGATTGACCATCGTTCGAGGCCATGCACTTGAAGGCGAAGCGGGCAGGCGGCGCTCGCATTTGGTTTTGCACCATGCGGCGTAAAGGTTGTTAAGCTCGTTCGTGACCAGATCGGCGTGATGGTCGCTGGCGCAATAGACGATGGTTTTCTGGTGGGGATCGTCGTCGCCCTCGGCGAGCAGGCGCTTGAACAGATGCGCGCACATTTCCGGCGTGCGCTCCACGAGGATAAGATTGCGGTCGAGGCCCGTGCCTTCGGTGCGTTCGGCGATGGCGTCCGGTGTGACCGGCTGGCCGGTGAGGGCGTTGGTGAGCTTCTTGCCTTTCACGTCGGCGCGCAACACGCCGCGCACGCGTTCGGGTTCAATTCTGCCATCGTGAAACACATCCCATTGCTCGATCTTGGCCGGTGCCAGGTAGCCGTCGGCGACGCCTTGCAGATAGGGATATTCATAGACCGGCTCGCCAAAGTATTCGAGATTGTCGGCCAACTTGCGGCGGTCGTTCTCAATCTCCTGCCTGGTCAGCTTGTCATCGGTCTCCGGCAGTTTGATCTGGCGCGGTGTGGCGGTGAGGCCGATGTGTATGCCGTCCTTGTTCGCCCTTAGGAAATCAAACCAATTGCCCCATGCGCTGCGATGGCATTCGTCAATCACGATGACATCGAAGAATCCGGGCGGGTAATTGCGCTCGAAGAAATTCTTCACCGGATGTTTCGGGCTTGTGCGTTTCTGGGTCTTATGGTCGAGGGTCTGGTAGGTGGCGATGAGGACACGGGCGTTTTTCTGCGGATTGCGGGTGCTCACCTCGGAGGCGTCGGTGCCGAATGCGGCAAGGAAATCGCCGAGGCCATTTTCACGCAGTTCGGTGCGGTCGCAAACGAACAGCGCCTTGCCGAACGCGCCCGCGTCCAGCATCCGGCGCAACAACGCGGCGGCAATGCGGGTCTTGCCGGAACCGGTCGCCAACGCGAGCAGAACGCGCGGGGCCTTTTTGGCTGCCTTTTCGCGGATGATTTTTTCCAGCGCGGCGCGGACGGCGGCATCCTGATAGTAACGGAGATGGTCGCGGCCCTGCTTGTAACCGGTGTTGAGCATTTGCAGGGCTGACGCTGAGGTCGGAAGGTGACGCTGTTTTAGATAGCGGGCAACCAGTTCGTCCGGGCGCGGAAATTCGGACATCAGCTTTGACTCTGAAGTTTGGCCCGAAACCTCGTCGTATTCGACAAACTGGTGGCCGTTGGAACTGAACACGAACGGAACATGATTCAGTTCGCCGACGCGGTAGCCCTTGCCTTGCTGCAAACCGTGTTCTGCGGGAAGTCTTTCGCGCTTGGCTTCCATTATGGCAAGCGCAATCGGCTCGCCGCCTTCAACCAATGGACGGCGCAAAATGTAATCGGTGCGTCCAACGGCCCGGCGATGGGGTTTGCCATCAATGATGTCAATTTGCCCGGCGGTCGTTTCAATCCTGATATCGCTGCCGCGATTCCAGCCGCATCCGTCCAAAGCCGGATCAATCAGCTCATATCGAGTCTGAGCTTCGTTGCGGTTGAGCAGTTCGGCAGGCATGCAGATTGGCGGACGAGTTTGCGCCGGAAAGGGGGCAGCGTCAATTCTGCGTTCGCGTGTTTGGCGTGGTTCGCGGTTCAATGCCCGCCATGTCCGCCGCCGCCACCGCCATCAAAACCGCCACCGTGATGGCCTTCAAATCCACCGCCATGTTGTCCGCCTGAACCGGAATCGTGTTGGTGGCCGTGATCGTGGTGATGCGGCTGTTCTGCGCTGGAATCGTTGCCGCCCAAAAACCAGACCCCGCCATCCTGCATGGAACGACGGCGATGCCGCCGGAGTCCGTGCCGTTGCCGGCGCGAGAGCAGCAGAGCCGGCACAACCAGCACCGCGACACAGGCCAGAGTTATCCCGATGGCTTCCATGATTTGCGCCAGAATCCGCCCATTTCCAAACCGTAGCAGCACGACGTGAGTCGGCTCCAACATTTTCCCCACCAGAATCAGAATGAGCGGACTCACGTCCGCTGCTACATGGCCAAATCTTGAACGTCGGCAGGGCTGCGTGTGGTGGCCGTCTGCAAAGACCGCAGCCCAAATCAAATCACGGCGGCGCAGCAGCGACCGCCCCACCGTGTTCGCGTGGCTCGGCGTCTCTGCGTCTCGGTGGCTGATCCCACATGGCGGACGTGCTGCGGCTCGGAGAGCCGCGCTCCGGTGACGCGGATTCCAAGTAAGAAATGGNNCATTTCCTCTTGGAAATGCTCCATCTCCTCTTGGATATGCCCCATCTCGGTGGCAAATTTCAGGCTGCGTCTTGGCGGTTCAATATCTGTGTCCACCCGCCGTGCCAGCGCCCGTCGCGGCAGGTCGCGGCAGGTCTGTGGATCTCAGTGGAAAATACCAGAATAAGCGGATTTTGCCCATGAATGGTAAAATTTACCGGGTATTTGTGCCAAAACAGGCAAAATTTGCCTAGCGACCATCATTAATTCCTCCGTGACCGTCTTTAGTCGCCCGTCGACCGTCTTTAGTCACCCGTCGACCGCCTTTAGTCCCTTGCAAACTGTCATTAGTCACTCTTTGACCGTTATTAGTCCCTCGCCGACTGACAATGGTCTCTGCCCGGTTTTTACGGGTTTTCGACAAATCGAGACCTCTGCAAAATTCAGAATTTGAACACGCCCGCTGATTGCGAGCGCCCCCTCATCCCGGCCTTCTCCCCCGGTGGGGGAGAAGGTGACCGGAGGCCGGATGAGGGGGAAACGCCCCGCTGGCATTTTCCACGGTCATCATTTCTGCAGAGCAATTCCGATTTTATTGATTCATCAGGAAGACCCACACGAGCAATCCCGCCAGCGCCGCCAGCGTCACGGGAATTCCCAGCCGGGCGAAGTCCCAGAAGGAGATTTTTATCCCCATCGCATGCGCCTGCTGGACGACAATGATGTTGGACACGCTGCCGATGACGATGAGGCTGCCGCCAAAGCTGTTGGCCAGCGCGAGTATGTAGGGCGCGACGGGATTGGCGAGGTTGACAATCTTAAGCAGCAGCATCACAGAAGCCGAGTTGCCAATCAGGCTGCTCATCGCCGCCGTCGTGAGCGTCAGGTTGAACGGCGTGCTGAGATTGAATCCGCCCTGTGCCAGCCGGTGAACGGCGGCTTCGCCCTGGCCGGTGGATTGAAACGCCCCGGCCACCACGAACAATCCCATGAACAGCACCAGGATCGGCCAGTCCACCAGGCCGAGCAGGTCGTCGGTGCGGAACTTGGGGCTGGCCAGATGGATGCCGGCGGCGGCCAGCGCGATGACTTCCTTGGGCATGGACGTGAAGAACATGCCGATGACGACGACCAGAATGGAAATTCCCTTGAGGGTATGCAGCCGGTCGAACGGATAATCCTGCCGCACCAAAACATTTTGATCCGGGGGCGACGCGTGAAGATTGTTTCGCGACATGAACCAGATGATGCCATAGGTCGCGCCCATGGCCACAATCACCGGCGCGCTGCTCCAAAGCATGTAGCCGCCGAAATTCAGCTTTGCGACCTCGCCGATCATCATGTTCTGCGGGTTGCCTATGAGCGTGGCGGCCGCGCCGATGTTGCTGGAGATGGCCAGCGCGATCAAAAACGGGACGGGATTGATCTGCCGGCGCAGAAGCGCGACACCGACTATCGGGGCAAACACGAAACAGACGATGTCGTGGTTCAAGAACGCGGAAAGCCCGCCGGTCACCACCATCAGGATGAGCAGAAACCGCGCGGGATGGCCGAGCTGGTCTGCGAAGCCGGCGGCCACCTTGTCATAAAACCCGGACAACCGGAGCTGGGCGGAGATGACAAAAAATCCGAACAGCAGAAAGACCGTGGGCCAGTTGACATAGGAAACGGCCTGCGCCGTGGTGGTGCCGCCCAGGATCATCATGCTGATGGCGCCCAGTAGGGCGATGCCGGGACGGTTGAGCTTCAACCCCGGAACGCGCCCGACGGCGATCGCGATGTAGGTGACCGCGAAGATCACCAGGATGATTGTGGCATGTTCCATTTTTTAATCCCGCACCGGTAATATTTCAGGTTTCAGGCTCTTATTTGGAAAACACGTTTCCACAATCCTTGCACTTCCAAATGCTGCCGCCAAAGCTGCTGTCACCGACATGCTCCCAATGTGAAGAACCGCAGGTGGGGCAATGCCTGTTGGAACGTTTCTCGGCTTCGGCAATCCGCGCGGTTTCCCATGCTTCCGCCACGTCGCAGGCCCGTTCATAATTACCGTCCCCGACCATGATGTCGTCATAGTCCAGACCGCTCGCCTGAGTCACCTTCCGAACTTCAAAGGGGATGGATTCCTGTTTAAGGCGCTCCAACAATCCATCCGCCATGTCGGCTTCGAGTGATGCAATGCTTTTCATGCAACCAGCAAATGGAACTGAACTACGCCCGGATAACGGTGTCAACGGCAAACCTTGCCACCATCAGAATGAGTTTTAATACTTCAATTATTCCTAAACTTGATAGCCGTTAAAAGTCCAAGACCAACCAACAAGCTCACAGCCCCAGCCCAGCCGAATATGACAGCCCTGCCCCAGATGGCATGATGGTTTTCTATTTCAGCATTTGCCGGCGAATACTCCTGATAAAGCACCTGGACGACATCGCCGGCCTTGTAAGCCGGCGTATTCTGGCCGCTGGTTGAATTGACGATGTATCTGCGACTTTGCAAATCCCTGAAGCTGAACACCGGATAATAGACGGTTTTGGAATCGCGGCCCGGTTTCTCGACCATCCTGATGATGGTTCCCCTAGCCCGGAGCGCCGTCCTGGTAAAGTTATGCGCGTGAGAATAAAAGAAAAGAGAAATGGCGAGCGAAACAACGGCCATGGATATATAAACCGTGGCTGCAATCTTCATTAATGACAACTTGACGTTGTTCATAACGCGATTGTGATCATGCCTCCAGCGGATTGCAACATCACCGCCGGATTTTAAATGCCGGATTCAATATGTGTTCTGAATATTGACGAGCAAATTTGTCAAATTGGCAGAATAGAGCAAGGTGCCGCCGCCAGCCCAGGCGCTTGCGTAGATGGCCGGTGTGATTTTTACCGCCCTGGCACTGTTGTCTGAATAAACAACCACTTCATCTTTTAACTGGTCATGCGCCACCGAGGCAGGATTCATCGTCATGGATGTGGCCGTGGCGTTCGCATTGACGAGATGTTCCATAGCCAGGACTTTGACACCTTGTTTGAAATCAGTTGTCTTTTGATAGATTCGCAAACTGTTGTTGCCTGGATCTGACCAGGGGTTCCATACATAGGAACTTTGTATGTTGGCATATCCGGTGTTATTTAACGGCGTTAACAAAGGCTGATAATCACCGGCTGAATAGGTTGACACTGGTTTGGCATTATAAGAGGGGCAAAAAAACATGCTGCCAGAGCCAGCGGCATTCATGGAATACATCCAGCCGATGTTTTCCCATGTGGTGGTTGGAGAGACCACAGGTGTGGACGGACTCAATTTGCCGGCTCCTTGGGCACCTTGCCAGATGAAAGTGCAATACTCTTCCTGGGCGACGGTATTGTATCCGGTCTGGCTGCCGATGCCGACACTCGGCGGCAACCAGTCCGAATAATCACCCGCATAAACCTGCGCGCCCAGGGAAATTTGCTTCATATTGTCTATGCATGAGGCGATGTAGGCACGCTGCTTGGCGGCGGTCAAGGCGGGCAGCAACATCGCNNACAACAAGAAGTTCAATCAAGGTAAAGCCCCTGTCTGTTTTGGAGTATTGTTTCATTTAGTATAAGTTAATTTATGGTGCTTTTTATGCAAAAGTCAAGTTTTCGCGGCGAAAAAGCCACGCTGCACCAATCCGCCTCCCATCGGCGGCGGCGCCTGACATCAAAGGAACGTCGTCAGTTCCCACTGCTCATTATATGTTCTTGGTCATCCTCTCTTTTGAGGACGAGGAGGATTTCCCTGCCCAGCAGTAAATGTCGTGCATTTATCCGCATTTGCTGCATAATCCATAAATGCCATTTCGCGCTCTGGGGCTTGATCCCAAAATATTACAGGCGGTTACGGAAGCCGGTTATACCGAGCCGACGCCCATCCAGACCGCCGCCATTCCGCCCATCATCGCGGGACAGGACCTCATCGGCATCGCCCAGACCGGCACGGGCAAGACGGCGGCGTTCACGCTGCCCATCCTCACCCGGCTGGCGGCGAACGCGACCGGCCAGCGGCGCGGCACAAAAGTTCTGGTCATCGCACCCACGCGCGAGCTCGTGGTGCAGATCGAGGAGAACATCCGCGCTTACGCGAAGCATCTGCCGCTGACGGTGGCGACGGTTTTTGGCGGCGTGGGTGAACAGCCGCAAATCCGCGCGCTGCGTTCGGGGGCGGATGTGATTGTTGCGTGCCCGGGAAGGTTGCTGGATTTGATGGGACAGCGCTGCGCGGATTTCACGCAGTTGAAATACCTGGTGCTGGACGAGGCGGACCGGATGCTCGACATGGGTTTCCTTCCCGACATCCGCAAAATTGTCCACTCGCTGCCGAAACAGCGGCAGACACTGATGTTTTCCGCAACGCTGTCGCGGGAGATTGAATCGCTCACGCACGAGTTCCAGCACGCGCCGAAGATCATCCAGATCGGCCGCCGCTCAAATCCTGCCGAGACGGTCACGCAGTTTGTCTATGAAGTGCCGAAGCATTTGAAGACGGCGCTGCTGCTGCATCTGCTGGCGGATCCGGGCATGAACATGGTGCTGATTTTCTCGCGCATGAAGCACGCCGCCGACCG